>DASQTE010000313.1:0-21299 GCA_035642035.1 Blastococcus sp. | reverse complement strand
GCCTGGTTCCACGCGGAGATCTCGAGGATGCCGGTCGCCGTCCGCTCGAGGTCCATGTCCAGCTTCGCGCCGAGCTGCTGCAGCCCGTCGCGGGCGGCGTCGGCCGACAGCGGGATCTCGCCACCCAGCAGGTGCGGGGGGATCCGGCCCAGCACGACGTGGGCGTCGGTGACCGTGGGCTGGTCGCCGCCGTTCGGGTAGCAGATCGGACCGGGGTCGGCACCCGCCGACTTGGGGCCGACCTTGAGCGTGCCCTCGGGGGAGAGCCAGGCGATCGAGCCGCCGCCCGCACCGACGGTGACGACGTCGATCATCGGGATCTTGCTCGGGTAGTCGCCGACCGAGCCCTCGGTGGTCAGCGCCGGCTCGCCGTCGATGACGACGGTGACGTCGGTCGAGGTGCCTCCGCCGTCGCAGGTGAGCACCCGGTCGAAGCCCGCGGTGCCGGCGATCAGGGCGGCGCCGAGCGCGCCGGCGGCCGGGCCGGACAGCATCGTGGTGATCGGCTGGTGCACGACCTCGCCGGCGGACAGCACCCCGCCGTTGCTCTTCATCACGTAGAACGGCACGCCCGGGGCGATCTCGTCGAGCCGGGTGCGGATGTTGGTGACGTAGGCGGCGACCTTCGGCTTCACCGCGGCGTCGACCAGCGTGGTGACCGACCGCTCGTACTCGCGGTACTCGCGCAGCACCTCGGAGCTGATCGAGACGACGGCGCCGGGGTGCTCCTCCTCGATGACGGCGAGCATCCGGCGCTCGTGTGCGTCGTTCGCGTAGGCGTGCAGGAAGCAGACGCCGATCGTGGAGATGCCGGCGTCGCGGAAGAAGCGGGCGGCCGCGCGGGCGTCGTCCTCGTCGAACGGGCGGACCTCCGTGCCGTGGTGGTCGAGCCGGCCGCCGACCGTGCGCACGAGGTCGGCCGGCACGATCCGCGGCGGCTTGACCCAGAAGTAGCTGTTGCCGTAGCCGTCGGGCACCGACTGCCGGGCGATCTCCAGGACCGACTCGTATCCCTCGGTGGTGACGAAGCCGATCCGGTCCAGCCTGCCCTCGAGCAGCTGGTTGGTGGCGACGGTCGTCCCGTGGCTCACAGCAGAGATCGTCGCCCCGGCCGTGTCGTCGGAGATGTCCATGAGGGCCAAGACCTTCCGGACGCCGTTGAGGAAGCCCTCGGCGGGGTCGGCGGGCGTGGACGGTGTCTTCGTCGTCGTCGTGCGACCCGTCTCCTCGTCCACCGCGACGACGTCGGTGAACGTCCCCCCGGTGTCGATGCCGATGCGGACCCGGCGCTCAGTCATGGCAGAAACCTTAGCGCTGAGATACCTCTCCGGGAAGGGTCCGTGGGGGCCGGCCGATGCCGAAGGCGTAGAGCGTCCCCAGGAGGGCGGCGGGCGGCGCGGCCACGTAGAGCCACCAGGGGTGGATGAACTCGCCCGTGGCCAGGCAGATCGTCGCCCACATCGCGAAGTTCACCGCGACCGCGCAGGCGGCGATGATGGTGAGCACCCGCATCGCCGTGCCGCCGTCGCTGTCCGAGAACACCCGCCGCGCGGCCGGTGGTGCGGGTGGCGGCGGGGGTTCCGGCAGGTCGGCGGTGACCCGGACCAGCTCGCCCCGCGTCTTCGCCGCCCACACCGACTGGAGGCGGGCGTCGAACTCGTGCAGGTCGAGCTGGCCGTCACCGACGGCGCGACGCAGGCGCTCCTGGACGACGGCGCGCTCGGCGTCGGACACCCGGAGGTCGACGGGGCGGACGGGGTCGGTCACAGGCGCATCGTCGCACCGGATCACCCCCCGATGTCGACCGCCTTGAGGGACAGGCGGCGGAATCCGGCGAGTCGCTCGGCCTGCTCGGTGACGGCGCGGCGGGTCGCCGCGCCGGCGCCGTCCCACACGGAGACCTCCACGCCCAGGGCCGAGCCGGTCCTGCGCGCCCGCCAGGTCCCGGCGATCTCGCCGTCGACCAGGACGCCGCCCGGCCGCCCGAGGGTGCGCCACAGGTCCTTCGCGCGCACCGGGTCGTCGACCAGCAGCGACCGGTCGCGGGCCTGCAGGTGCAGGTCGAACGGACCGAGCAGGCGGGTCCCCCGGGGCGGGTCGCCGAGCAGGTCGAGGTCGCCCTCGAGCAGCCAGCGGCGCTCGCCGTCGACGTCGACCTCCACCGCGTCCCCGGGCCACCGCTGCTGCACGTCCTTCACCGGGGCGTCGAGGTAGCCGGCGACGAGCTTCGGCGTGGCCGGACCGAGCAGGCGCAGGTAGCCGCGGACGACGTCCAGGTGTGCGGGTACCGCGTCGGCTCGCGCGAACCCGGGGATCGGCCGGAGCACCGGCGGCGAGGTGCCCGGCTGGAGCTCCAGCCCGGCGCGGAGGGCGGACAGCCGGAAGGGCTGCTCGTAGGTGTGGGTGGCGCCGCACGGCACGCAGAACCGCAGGTAGGGCTCGTCGAGCACGGCGGTCAGCCGGGTGGACATCTCGCCCTTGACCATGGGCCCCGCGACGATCGACCGCATCGCGTCCGCGACGACGTCCAGGCCGACGAGGTTGGGGATGCCCGCTTCCTTGAGCGGCTTGCTCGCGTCGAAGATCCGCTTCCCGGCGTCCGCGTCGGAGAACGGCGCGGTGGCGGCCGCGACACCGGGCAGGTCCGCCCGCCGGTAGACGTGCGGGGCGCCGCGGATCGTCCAGACGGTCGCCAGCTCGTCCTCCGCCGGCGCCTCGACCCCTCGCAGGGCCAGGGCCCACCGGGCGCCGTCCGTGCCGGTGTCCTGCACGCCGATGTCGAGGACGGCGGTGTCGCCGAGCGAGCCGGACTCCCGGTCGAGCTGCTGCGCCCGCACCCGCAGCCCGAGCACCTCTCGCCTGGTCACCGCTCGCATGCGGCACACGCTAGCGCCGGGTCGTGCCCGAACCTGTCCTCAATCGGCGAGGGTCCGCAGGATCCGGGCCAGGGCGTCGCGGTCGTCGGGCGAGAGCCGGGCCAAGAGCTCGGAGGAGTCCGCCGCTCGGGCGGCGCTGATCTCGCCGCGGATGCGCCGTCCCTCGTCGGTCGGCCGGAGGATCACCGCGCGCCGGTCGCCGGGATCGGGCGTCCGCTCCACCAGCCCGCGCTCCTGGAGCCCGTCGGCGACCTCGGTCGCCGACCGCGGCGCGATGCGCAGCGCCTCGGCGAGGTCGGACAGCCGGACGCCGTCCCGCTCGCAGACCACCGCCAGCGCGCGGGCGTGGTGCGGCGAGAGGTCCCAGGGTGCGAGGGCGTCCCGCCAGCGACGGCGCTGGGCGCGGGCGACCCGCATCAGCAGCTCGCTGAGCTCGCTCGTCCGTGGGTCGGCCACGGCGGAATGGTAGCGACCGCTGTGCGGTTACCACACCGTGAGGTAACCTCAGCATCTGATCCGAGGAGGTGGTCGGCATCGACGAGATGACGACGAAGGGCAGCGGCGGACGACCCGGCCGCTCGCCCGACCCGGCCGACAGGGCCCAGCTCGAGCGCTCGCCCGTGCGGTGGGGCCGGGTGGCCGGCCTGTTCCGCCCCTACCGGTGGCAGCTCGCGGTCGTGGTGGCGCTCATCGTGGCGTCCTCGACCGTGGCCCTGGCCACTCCGTTCCTGATCCGCCTGCTCATCGACGAGGCGATCCCCGCCCAGGACGTGCCCCTCCTCCTGTGGGCCGTCGGCGGGATGCTCGCCGTCACCGTGGTGACCGCCGTGTTCGGCGTCGTCCAGACCTGGATCTCGACGACCGTCGGCCAGCGCGTCATGCACGGCCTGCGGACGGCGGTCTTCACCCATCTGCAGCGTCAGTCCCTCGGCTTCTTCACCCGCACCAGGGGCGGTGAGGTGCAGTCGCGGCTGACCAACGACATCGGCGGCATGCAGTCGGTGGTCACCTCGACCGCGACGTCGTTCGCCTCGAGCGCCACCACCGTCATCGGCACGGCCGTCGCCATGGTGGCGCTGAGCTGGCGGCTGTCCCTGCTCTCGCTGATCGTGCTGCCGCCGGCGATCTGGCTGACCCGCCGGGTCGCCCGCATGCGCCGCACGCTCACCGCCCAGCGGCAGCGCCACCTGGCCGACCTGCACTCGCAGGTCGAGGAGGGCCTGTCGATCAGCGGGGTGCTGCTCGGCAAGACCCTCGGCGCGGGCCCTGCCCAGTCGCAGCGCTTCTCCGGCACCTCCGACGACCTGGTCGCGCTCGAGGTCCGCTCGCAGCTCGCCGGCCGCTGGCGCATGGCGACCATGAGCATCGTCTTCGCCGGCATCCCGGCGCTGATCTACCTGGCCGCCGGACTCCCCGCGACCTCGGGCGGGATGACGATCGGCACGCTGGTCGCCTTCACCACGCTGCAGGGCGCCCTCTTCCGGCCCCTGATGCAGCTGCTCGACATCGGGGTCTCCCTGACCGCGTCGATGGCCCTGTTCAGCCGGGTGTTCGAGTACCTCGACCTGCCCGTCGACATCGACGACCCCGCGCGGCCCGTGCGCGTGGACGCCGCGGACGTCCGCGGCGAGGTGCGGTTCGAGCACGTCGGCTTCACCTACCCCGACGGCGTCCGCCCCGCGCTGGCCGGCGTCGACGTCACCGTGCCCGCCGGGACGACGCTGGCGCTGGTGGGGGAGACCGGCTCGGGCAAGAGCACGCTCGCCTCGCTGGTCGCGCGGCTCAACGACCCGACCTCGGGCCGGGTCCGCATCGACGGCGTCGACGTGCGCGACATGACCCTGGCCGACCTCGCCCGCGTCGTCGGCGTCGTCTCGCAGGAGACGTACCTGCTGCACGGGACGATCCGCGAGAACCTGCGGCACGCCAGGCCCGACGCGACGGACGCCGAGATGGTCGACGCCGCCCGCCGGGCCCAGGTGCACGACGTGATCGCCGCCCTCCCGGCCGGCTACGACACCGTCGTCGGCGCCCGCGGCCACCGGTTCTCCGGCGGCGAGAAGCAGCGCCTGGCCATCGCCCGCACGCTGCTGCGCGATCCGCGGGTGCTGGTCCTCGACGAGGCGACCAGCGCGCTGGACAACGAGACCGAGCGAGCCGTGCAGGCCGCCCTCGACGAGGCCGCCCGGGGCCGGACGACGATCACCATCGCGCACCGGCTCTCGACCGTGCGCGACGCCGACCGGATCGTCGTCCTCGACGGCGGGCGGGTCGTGGAGCAGGGGTCGCACGAGGAGTTGCTCGCCCGCGGCGGTCGCTACGCCCGGCTGGTCGGTTCCGCCGAGCGGGCGGTCGAGCTGGTCGCCTCAGGCGGGTGAGCTGACGGCGACCGGATCGCCCCAGAACTCGTCGACGGCGTACTGGTCGCGGCTGTGCAGCCACGACTCGGCGATCCGGCCGTCCCGCAGCCGGGCCACGTGCGCCAGGTTGTTCTCCAGCGGCTGCTCGCGGTCCGGCCGCGTGGCGGTGTAGGTGCACAGGGCCACGCCCCACTCCCCGTCGTCCAGGACGCGGTGGACCGTCAGGGACAGCGTGCCGCCGGTGACCTCCGCGGCGTGGGCGACGAAGCCCACGACCGCGTCGCGGCCGGTGTAGGTGCCGGTGTTGGAGCTCCGGCCGGGCACGTGCAGCACGGTGTCCTCGGTGAGGCTCTGCGCGGCGGTCGCCAGGTCTCCGGCGGTCAGACCGTCGTACCAGGCGCTGAGCGGTGACGTCATCTCGTCCTCCAGGGGTCTCCCCCGTATTCGTTTCGACGTCGAAATCATGGACCCGCAGGTATTTCGATGTCAAACTGTTCTCGTGCGGGAGGGCGACGCGGTGGAGCAGATGGTCGAGCAGTGGCACCGCGAGCGGCCCGACGTCGACCCGTCGTCCATGGCCGTCTTCGCCCGGCTGAGCCGGGCCCACGTGGCGGCCACCCGTGCCATCGAGGCGACGCTCGGCCGGCACGGTCTCAACCGGGGCGAGTTCGACCTGCTGGCGTCACTGCGCCGGTCGTCGTCGCCGTACCGGCTCTCGCCGGGGGACCTCGCGCGGGCGATGGTGCTCTCCCCCGCCGCGACCACCAACCGTCTGCAGCGGCTCGAGGAGCGCGGGCTCGTCGTCCGGCGCCCCGACCCGGCCGACGGGCGTTTCGGCGTCGTCCAGCTCACGGAGACCGGCAGGACGCTCGTGGACGCGGCGGTCTCGGACCACGTCGCGACGCTGGACCGCCTGCTGACCGGCCTCCCCGCCGCCGATCGGGCGGCCTTCGCCGGCCTGCTCGCCACCGTGGAGCGCAACGCCGGGCAGGAACGATCGCCATGAGCCACGATTGACCCGTATTCCCGGTAACACTTGCGGCCTCCTGCGTGCATGACCGCAGAATCATCGGTGGGGGACACGTGGGAGACGGCGGCGAGCGCCCGGATCGCACGCGGGGGGACACGACGACGTGGGCTGATCCGATGGCGGGAGTCCGGATGACCGTGCAACCGGAGGTGGCGCAGCTCCCTGACCAGCTGCTCCGCGACTTCGTCTACGCCAGCGACGCCCTGCTGTGCATCGTCGACGGCGACGGCCGGATCCTCCTGAGCAATCCCGCGCTGCAGCGCTTCACGGCCCGCAGCGCCGACGAGCTGCTCGGCGAGGCGTTCTGGGACGTCTACGTCGTCCCCGAGCACGCCGCCCTCTCCCGGGACGCCGTGGCGCGGGCCATGGCCACCGGTGTCGCCCATCCCCAGGAGGGCGACTGGCTCACCGGCTCGGGGGAGCGGCGCCGCGTGGCGATGCGCAACACCGTCCTGCGCGACGACCAGGGCCGGCCCTACGCGGTCGGCTGCGTCGGGCTCGACGTCACCGACGACCGCAGGCGCGAGGCCCAGCTGCACCTGCGGGCGCAGACCGACCTGCTGACCGGCATCGCCAACCGCGGTGCCCTGTTCGACGCGCTGCGCGCCCGGCTCGCGAACGGCCCGGACTGCGCCCTGCTGTTCTGCGACCTCGACCAGTTCAAGGTCGTCAACGACCGGCACGGGCACGCCGTCGGCGACGCCCTGCTGCGGGACGTGGCCGGGCGGATGGCCGAGCAGGCGGGGCCCGGGGACCTGGTGGCGCGCTTCGGCGGCGACGAGTTCGTCATCCTCTGCTCCGGCCGCTCGGAGCAGGAGCTCGCGGCGCTCGCCAGGCGGGTCCGGGAGGCCGTCGGCACGCCGTTCCCAGGTCCGCAGGGGCCACTGTCGGTCGGTGTCAGCGTCGGGATCGCCGTCGGCCGGGCGGGGGACGACGCCGACGAGCTGATCGGCCGGGCCGACCGGGCGATGTACGGGGCCAAGTGCCACCCGCACCGGCAGGCCGCACGGCCCCGCCGGGCATCCGACGCGGCCGACTGAGCCGGCTCGGCGGCCGACCTCGCAGCACGGTGGTCCTCCACGCGATGCACCGCGCGGACGACGTCCGTACGGCGCGGACGACCCGGCCGTCAGGCCGGGAGGCCGGCGCGCTCCGCGGACCGGGGACGCGGCACGCGCACCGTCGGCTGGACGGAGGCCAGCGCCTCCGGCGGGCCGGGGCGGCCGAAGTGCCAGCCCTGGCCGTAGTCGACGCCGAGGCTCCTGAGGACGGCGGCCTCGGCCGCGTTCTCCACGCCCTCGGCGACGACGCGGACGTCGCAGCCGTGCCCGAACTCGACCAGCGAGCGGACGAGGGTCTCCAGCACGGGATCGACGTCCAGTCCCGCCACGATGCTGCGGTCGACCTTGATGACGTCCGGTGCGGTGACGACGATGTGGCGCAGCGACGAGAAGCCGGCGCCGACGTCGTCGATCGCCAGCCGCAGACCGTCGGCGCGGAACGGGGCCAGCGTGGCGGTCAGGGCGGCGTAGTCCTCGACCGGGTCGTGCTCCGAGAGCTCCAGCAGCACGCGGGACAGCGGCAGCCGGCCCAGCAGGTCGGCGCACTCGGGCGTGAGCAGGGTGGCGGGGGAGACGTTCATGGCGATGTAGCCGTCGACCCGCGCGAGGTGCTCGGCGGCGCGTTCCAGGGCGAGCAGTTCCAGGACGTGCCCGGACCCGATGCTGTGGGCCTCGGCGAAGCAGACGTCGGGGGCCATGCCCCACTCGGCCGGGAAGCGGCTGAGCGCCTCGGCGCCCACGCGGACGCCGGTCGCGAGATCGACGATCGGCTGCAGCACGACGGTGGGGCCGCCGTCAGCGATGAGCGGGTCGAGCCGGTCGGAGATCTCGGTGCGCCGCTGCTGGGCACGGACCTCCGGCTCGATGATCACCGCGGCGGCGGAGGCGAGCACGTCCATCAGCGCCTTGTCGCGAGTGGTCAGGTCCTTGTCCGACGTCAGCCCGGCCGCGCAGAAGGTCCCGTACAGCGATCCGTCGCTCAGGGTCACCGGCACCGAGACGTAGCTGCGCAGCCGCGGCATGCGGGCCGCGGGCAGCTTCATCGCCTCGGGGAAGTCCTTCAGGTTCGGGATCACCTGCGGCAGCTTCTCGTCCAGGACGGCCTGGCAGAGCGTGGCCTCCTGCTTCTGCTGGTAGCCCTCCTGGAAGAGGAACGGGACCGAGGTGTCGACGACCTCGAGGTGCTGGGTCGTCCCGTCGAGCCGGCTCAGGAAGGCGACGCTCAGCCGCAGCGACTTCCGCGCCGTCTGCAGCAGGTCGGCGATCTGCTGCTCGGCGTCCGAACGCTTCTTGCCCACTGCGCCCCCTCCCGGTCGGGTCTCTGCCTTGTCATCGACCGGTCGGCGGCATTGCTGGAGAAAGTTCTTCCGGACGTGTCGATGAGGGCGGTCGCCGTTCGACGTCCTACCGAGGGGCCGAACAGCGGCCCGCCGGCACAGAGGAGTCGTCATGCGTCCGCTCGTCGTCACCACGTTCGTCACCCTCGACGGGGTCATGCAGGCCCCCGGCGGCCCGGGGGAGGACCCCTCGGGCGGCTTCTCGCACGAGGGCTGGCTGGTCCCGCACTTCGACGAGGCCCTCGGCGAGCAGATGAACGCCTGGTTCACCGGCGCCCAGGACTTCCTGCTCGGGCGCACCACCTACGAGATCTTCTACGCCTCCTGGCCGAAGATGATCAGCGACGACCCGGTCTCCCAGGGCCTGAACTTCAAGAAGAAGTACGTCGCCTCCCGCACGCTGACCTCGGTGGAGTGGGAGACGGCGGAGCTGCTGGAGGGCGACGTCGGCGACGCCGTCCGGGCGCTCAAGGCCGAGGACGGCGGCGAGCTCCAGGTGCACGGCTCGGCCGGTCTGATCCAGACGCTGCTGGCCGAGGACCTGGTCGACGAGCTGCGGCTGATCGTCTTCCCGGTCACCGTCGGCGAGGGCAAGCGGCTGTTCGGCGAAGGGGCCATCCCGCGCACGTGGCGGCTGGCCACGCAGAAGGTGTCGTCCACCGGCGCGATCATGACCGCCTACGAGCGGGTGGGGGAGCTGGAGACCGGCGCCGTCGGGCCCGAGTACGAGTGAGCTCGGTCGTGGTGGTGCTCCGATCGCCACCACGCTCAGCGCGCAGCCACGATGCTGCAGCGGCATGAGGAAAGTCCTGCAGGTCGGCTTGCTGGGGTTCGCGGCCGTCGAACTCGTGCTGGGGCTGTGGACGCTCGCCCTCCCGGAGAGCTTCTACGGCGACGTCCCGACGGTCGACCTCACTCCCCCGTTCAGCGAGCACCTGATGCGCGACTTCGGTGGCGCCACCCTCGGCCTCGCGCTCGTGCTGGCCGCCGCCGGGATCTGGCTGGAACGCCGGCTCGTCGTCGTCGCGCTGCTGGCCTACCTCGCGTTCTCCGTGCCCCACCTCGTGTTCCACGTGGGACATCTGGACGGCGCCTCCGACGTCGAGGCGACCGTCCTGGTGGTCCTGCTCGCGGCGTCCGTCGTCGTGCCCGCGGGGCTGCTGGCCGTGGCGCTCCGCCTGCCCCAGTCCGGGACCGGCGCCGATGCGGCGGGGCCGCTCGTCAGTCCTCGACCACCAGCCCGTCGCTGAGGCGGACGACGCGGTCGGCGGCCGCGACCACCACCGGGTCGTGGCTGGCCAGCAGCACGCCCGTCCCGGCGGCGGCGCAGACCTCGCGCAGCGTGGTCAGGACGTGCGTCGAGAGCTCCTCGTCGAGCCGGCCGGTGGGCTCGTCGGCGACATCGGCGACAACGTATCCGCCGGAAGGGGGCGGGCGGGAGTGCCCGTTCGGGTGGCGTGACCGGACCGATGCCGCGCGCGCGACTGTGCGCGCATCCTCCTCATCCGCGCCCGAGGAGGTGGATGAGCGCACAACGGCGCGCGCCGACTCAGCTCTCCAGCAGGCCGGCCTCGTGGGCCAGGATCGCGGCCTGCGTCCGGTTGGCCAGGTCGAGCTTCGTCAGGAGCCGCGAGACGTAGGTCTTCACCGTCGCCTCGCTGACGAACAGCCGCCGGGCCAGCTCGGCGTTGGACTCCCCGCTGCCCAGCAGCTGCAGCACCTCGCGCTCGCGGTCCGAGAGCGAGGCGACCCGCTGCAGCGCCTCGGCCCGGCGCGGGGCGGCCCGTCGCTCGACGTAGGACTCGATCAGGGTCGCCGTCACCTTGGGCGAGAGGGTCGCGGTGCCGTCGGCGACGGCCCGCACGGCGGCCGCGATCTCGCGCGGCGGGGTGTCCTTGAGCAGGAAGCCGGCCGCCCCGGCGGCCAGCGCCGCGTACACGTACTCGTCGAGGTGGAACGTCGTCAGGACGGCGACCTGCGGTGGCTCGGGCAGCGCCAGGATCTGCTCGGTCGCGGACAGGCCGTCCAGCACTGGCATGCGGATGTCCATCAGGACGACGTCCGGCCGCAGCTCCCGGGCGGCCCGCACCCCGGCGGCGCCGTCCCCCGCCTCGCCGACGACGGTGAACCCTCCGACGGACTCCAGCACCGTGCGCAGCCCGAACCGCACCAGCTCCTCGTCGTCGACCAGGAGGACGCGGATGTCGTCGGTCATGCCGGCAGCACCGCTTCCACTGCCCAGCCGCCGTCCAGCCGCGAGCCGGCGTCGAGCCTGCCGCCCAGGGTGCGCACCCGCTCAGCCAACCCCACCAGTCCGTAGCCGCCGCCGGGGGACTCCGCGCCCGCCGTGGCCGGGCCGCTGATCACCCGGACCAGGAGTTCGCCGGGCCGCCGATCGACGGTGACGCAGACCGCGGCGCCGGGCGCGTGCTTGGCGGCGTTGGTCAGCGCCTCCTGCACGATCCGGAACGCCGCCCGGCCCACCGACGGGTCCACCGGCTCGCCGGGCAGCGGCCGCAGCTCCACCGTCATGCCCGCCTCGCGTGACTGGGCGACCAGGCGGGAGAGGTCGGCCAGGCCCGGCTGCGGACCCAGCGGTGCGTCGTCGTCCCGTTCCTCCGCCCGGAGCACGCCGACCATCTGGCGCAGCTCCTCCAGCGCCTGCCGCCCGGCGGTCTGCACCTGCCGGGACAGCTGCTCCACGCGGTCGCGGTCGGCGGCGGCCATCTCGATCGCGCCCGACTGCAGCACCATGAGGCTGACCCGGTGCCCGACGACGTCGTGCATCTCGCGGGCGATGCGGGTCCGCTCGGTGAGCACGGCCTCGCGCGCCATCAGCTCGCGCTCGCTCTCCGCCCGCTCCGCGCGCTCGGTCAGGGCGGTGACCAGGGCGGCGCGCGTGCGGGCCCAGGCCCCGAGCGCCCCGGCGAGGACCACCCCCACGGCGATGCCGGCGACGGCGCCGATCCAGTCGTCGGTCGTGTCCAGGCTCCACGGCTCGACGAGCGCCACGGAGCCGACGACCGCGGCACCGGCCAGGACGGGCCACCGGCCGACGTACCGCCCCACCGCGTAGGACGTCACCGGCACGGCGATGATCAGCGCCGGCGACAGGACGCACAGGACGGCGGTCAGACCGAAGGGCACCAGCGGTGCCCGCCGGCGGAGCAGCAGCAGCGCGACGACGAGGACGACGCCGCCGGCGTAGCCCACCCAGGCGGGTGCGACCCGGCCTTCGGGCGTCTGGAGCCCGACCCCGATGCCGACCGTGCTCAGCAGCGCCAGCCCGGCCTCGAGCGCGATTCCGCGCCCCCGCAGGCCGGGCCACAGGCGCTCCCGGAGGCTCATGCGACGCAGCGTAGGACGCCGGTGCCCTTCACCGGGTCGGCCGCCGGAGGACGTCGGCAGTCAACTTTCGGATGACGGTCCACAGCCGTCCGGCCTGCGGATTCGCGGCCTCCGGCCGACGCGGGCACCGGCCTCGGCGGCGTTGTCTTGCACCGAGACCGGAGGGGCCGGTCGCTACGGAGGCCACCATGATCACGGTCAGCGGACTGACCAAGAGGTACGGCGACCGGACCGTCGTCGACGACGTCTCGTTCACGCTCGAGCCGGGGACGGTCACCGGGTTCCTCGGACCGAACGGCGCCGGCAAGACGACGACGATGCGGATGATGACCGGCCTGGTCGCGCCGACCGCAGGCGCCGCGCTGGTCGACGACAGGCTCTACGCGGAGCTGCCCAACCCGGGCGCCGCCGTCGGCACCCTGCTCGACGCCTCGGCCGTGCACCCCGGCCGGACCGGCCGCACACACCTGCGGTTGCTGGCCCGGACCGTCGGCGTCCCGGCCGGCCGTGTGGACGAGGTGCTCGGCCTGGTCGGGCTGGCCGACGCCGCGCACCGGCGCATCGGCGGCTACTCGCTGGGCATGCGGCAGCGGCTCGGCATCGCCGGAGCGCTGCTGGCCGAGCCGCCGGTGCTGATCTTCGACGAGCCGGCCAACGGGCTGGACCCGGAGGGGATCCGGTGGATGCGGGACCTGCTGCGGTCCCACGCCGCCCAGGGCGGGACGGTGCTCCTCTCGAGCCACCTGCTGGGGGAGGTCGAGCACACCGTCGACCGGCTGCTGGTGATCGGCGCCGGCCGGATCGTCGCGGATGCGCCCGTCGCTGACCTCCTCGGTGCCGAGGGGACGGCCGTCCGGGCTGCCGATCCGGCCGGGTTCACGCGCGCGCTGGAGGCGGCGGGGTTCCACGTGCAACACGGCGCGGAGGGAGCCCTCGTCGTGCCCGGGACCGATCCGTCACAGGTCGGCGCGGTCGCGGCGGCCGGCGGCCACGTGCTCGTCGACCTCCGTCCGCAGCAGCGTGCGCTCGAGGACCTCTTCTTCTCGCTCACGGACGCGGCATGACCGCCGTCCGGACCATCGACCAGTCGCTGCCCCGAGAGGACATCCCGATGACCGAGAACCTGACCATGCACCGCCTGCCGACCACCCGCCCCGCCGTCCGGAGCTCCGCCGCCTCGCTGCCGGCCCTGGTCGGACTCGAGATCCGCAAGTCAGTGTCCACCCGGTCCGGCAGGTACCTGGCGGCGGCGGCGGTCGTCCTTCCCTCGGTGGCCGTCGTGCTGGGGGCCCTGAGCGGCGACCCGTTCCCCTCCGTCACCGGGCCGATCGGGGCGACGGGCCTGTCCGCTGCGCTGCTGCTCATGGCCCTGGGAGTGCTGTCGACCGCGGGCGAGTGGACGCACAGGACGGTGCAGACCACCTTCCTGCTCGTGCCTCAGCGGGGACGGGTGCTCGTGGCGAAGGCCGTGTCGCTCGCCCTGATGGGCGCCGTGCTCGCCGCGGTGGCGACGGCGGCCGCGGCGGCGATGCTGGCGCTCACCTTCGCCGGCGACCCGTCGTGGGACGGCGCACTCGCGGCCATGGCCACGGTGACCGTCGCGGGCGCGGCCTTCGCGGTGACGGGTGCCGGGGTCGGAGCAGCGCTGGGAAACGCACCGGCGGCGCTGACCGGTCTGTACCTGACCGTGCTCGGCGTGATCCCGGTTGCCGGCGTCTTCCAGCCCGCGATCGTGTCCTGGCTCGACCTGAACGGCTCCGTGATCATGCTGGCGCAGGGGCAGGACCAGACGAAGGCGGCCGTGGTGATGGCCGGCTGGGTCGTCGTCTCGACGGTGGCCGGGGCGCTGGTCACCCGGCGCCGCCAGGTCGCCTGATCCGCAACGACGACCGGCCCCTCCCGAGCTGCGGGAGGGGCCGGCCGGCGTCACCGTGCGGCGAGGCGCTCCTCCATCCGCCGGGCGCGGTCGGCCGGCATGCCGGGCCCGGGATGCGCGTCCACCCGCTCGAGGTCGTACACCTGACCGCAGGAGGCGCAGACGACCTCGGAACGGACGTCGGAGCCGCAGGAGCTGTGGCGGTAGAGGACCGGCGGTCCGTCGGGAGCGGACCAGCGGTCACCCCACGCGGTGAGCGCGATGAGGGCGGGGGCGAGGTCGCGGCCCTTCTCGGTGAGCAGGTACTCGTACGCCTCGGGCTGCTCGGAGTAGCGGTGCCGCCGCATGATGCCGGCCTCCACGAAACCGTCGAGGCGGGACGCCAGGACGTTTGTGGCGATGCCGAGGCTGCGCTGGAAGTCCGCGAACCGGGTGGCGCCGGCGAAGAGCGCGTTGCGGACGATCAGCACGCTCCACCGCTCGCCCACCACCTCGAGCGCCCGGGCGATGGAGCAGACCTCGGCGTCGTACGTCCGGCCCAGCATGCGGCGATCGTAGCGAAGGGGCTTGCATCATGAAAGTGGCTGTCCCTAGAGTGACTTGCATCACGCAAGCACCCACACCGGAGGCACCCATGAGCGGCCCGAGCTTCAGCACGTCCTTTACCGTCGACCGCACGCCGGACGAGGTGTTCGACGCCGTCACCGACGTGCGCAGGTGGTGGATGACGACGATCGACGGGGACGACCGCGCCGTCGGCGACGAGTTCTCCTTCCGGGTGCCCGACGTGCACGCCTGCACGATGCGGGTGACCCAGCTCGTGCCCGGCGAGAAGGTCGTGTGGCAGGTCGTCGCCAACCACATGACCTTCATCGAGGACCAGAGCGAGTGGCTGGGCACCGAGATCCGGTTCGAGCTCTCGCCGACCGACGGCGGGACCGAGCTCCGCTTCACCCACGACGGCCTCGTGCCGACCTACGAGTGCTTCGACATCTGCCGGAACGCCTGGAGCTTCTACGTCGGGGACAGCCTGCGGCGTCTGGCCGCCACGGGCGAGGGCGAACCGTCGGACCCGGCCACGCTGACCCTGGGGGCGGAAGCGGCGCGCGTGGGCTGACGCCGTCCCGCGTTCCCGCGGGAACGCCTGCGCAAGCCGCTCGGCTTGCCCGGACGTTCCCGCGGGAACGTGCTCAGGCCTTGTGGCCGTGCGCGGCGACGGAGAGCGACTCCCACTCGCGCCAGGTGGCCAGGCGGGACTCGTAGTCCCGGGTGGCGATCTTCAGCGGGCCGTCGCCGAAGAAGACCCGCAGCGGCGGGTTCTCCGCGTCGACGACCCGGAGGACCGCCTCGCGGGTGGCCACCGGGTCGCCGGGGTTGCCCGCGCGGGCCTTGCGCTGCTCGGCGGCCTTCTCGCGGAAGGTGTCGTAGGCGGGGTTCGGCTCGGCGTGCTTGGCGGACGAGCCGCCCCAGTCGGTGCCGTAGGCGCCGGGCTCGATGATCGTCACCGAGATGCCGAAGTCGGCGACCTCCGCGGCCAGCGACTGGCTGAACGCCTCGAGCGCCCACTTGGAGGCGTTGTAGATGCCGATGTTGGGGAAGGCGCTGATCCCGCCGATGCTGCTGACCTGCAGGAAGTGGCCGGAGCCCTGCTCGCGCAGGTAGGGCAGCGCGGCCTGGGTGACGAAGAGGGCGCCGAACACGTTCGTGTCGAACTGGGCGCGGGCCTCGGCCTCGGAGATCTCCTCGATCATCCCGAACTGGCCGTAGCCGGCGTTGTTGACGACGACGTCGAGCCGGCCGAAGCGGTCGTGGGCGTCCTGTACAGCCGTGAAGACGGCGTCTCGGTCGTTCACGTCGAGCCGGAGGGGCAGCACCTTGTCGCCGAACTGCTGCACGAGGTCGTCGAGGGTCTTCGGGTCGCGGGCGGTGGCGGCCACGGTGTCCCCGCGCTCGAGTGCGGCGATCGCCCACTCCTTGCCGAAGCCGCGGGACGCGCCGGTGATGAACCAGGTCGTGGGCATGTCCCGAGCAACCGGACGGGCCGGACCCGTGTTCCGCCGCTGCCCGATCGCGCGCCTGCGAGGATCCGCCGGTGGCGACGATGCTGGTGACAGGGGCGACCGGAACGCTCGGCGTCCCGACGGTCGGCCGCCTGCGGGCGGCCGGGCACGACGTGCGCGCGCTGAGCCGGCGACGCGACCCGGGATTCGCGACCGGTGACCTGCTCACCGGCTCGGGCATCGACGCGGCGGTGACCGGCGCCGACACGGTCGTGCACCTCGCGACGGGGCTCCGCCGCAAGGATGTCGTGATCGCGCAGACCCTGCTCGACGCCGCGCGCCGGTCAGAGGTCGGGCACCTGGTGCTCATCTCGATCGTCGGGATCGACCACATCCCGCTCGGCTTCTACCGCGACAAGGTGGAGATCGAGCGGCTCGTCGCGGAGTCGGGCGTGCCGCACACGATCCTGCGGGCGACGCAGTTCCACACGCTCGTCGAGCAGCTGTTCACCGTCCAGCGTCGGCTGCCGGTCCTCCTCGCGCCGTCCTTCGACGTGCAGCCGATCGCGCCGGCGGACGTCGCGGACCGGCTGGTCGAGCTGGCGTCGGGCGCACCGGCCGGCCGGGTGCCGGACATCGGCGGTCCCGCCGTCCGTTCGTTGCCCGAGCTGGCCGAGGTCTGGGCCAGGGCCCGGAGCGTGCGGCATCGGGTCCTGCCGGCGCGGTTGCCGGGCAGGGTGTTCGCCGGCTATCGGGCCGGGCACAACCTGGTGCCCGGCCCGCCGTACGGCCGCATCACGTTCGAGGACCATCTCGCCGGCTAGCGCCGGGAGCGCTCAGTAGGCGACGGTGAAGCGGGCGCGGCGGTGGGCCGGCTGCTCGATCTCGTCGACGACGGCGGTGGCGAAGTCGGCGCCGCCGATGAAGGAGCTGCCCTCGTCGTCGGCGAGCAGGACGTCGCCGCCGACGCGGTAGGTGCCGCGGGCCTCGCCGGGCGCGAAGACGCCGAAGCCGGCCGGCGGGCAGAGGTAGAACCAGTCGAGGCTCTCCGGCGAGCTCCGCAGGTCGTCGAGCGCCGCCGCCATCTCGACGCTCTCCGGGCGGTACGCGGCCGGGAAGTCGGGGGTGTCGAACAGCCGCGGCCCGCCCGGGGCCACGTGCAGCGAGCCGGCGCCGCCGACGACGCCGAGGCGCACGCCGGCCCGCTCGGCCTCGGCGGCCAGCTCGGCGATGCCCGGGTGGACGCGGCCGGCCATGTCGCCGCGCGGGGCGACGGTCACGACGACGACGTCGGAGTCGGCCAGGACCTTGGCCCGGGTGTCGGCGTCCAGGAGCGAGCCCTGCAGGTGGTCGACGCCGTCGACCCGCTGCTCGGGGAGGTTCCGGCTGACCGACGTCACCGAGTGCCCCCGCTGCACCGCCTCCGCCACGATGCTGCTGCCGGCGTAGCCGGTCCCGCCGAACACGCTGATTCGTGCCATGTCTGTGCCTCCGTCTGCTGGGTGGTGTGGAAGGCAACCCCGACCAGTTGCTTGAACATTCCAGTATCGGAGGCCCGGTCGTTGTCGCGGTGGTGTGGCCGTGGTCTCATCGCAGCGGGGCGTGGCGACGGAGCCGCGCGGTCGACGAGGAGGGCCCCATGGCCGAGGTCCACGGCAGCTGCGACGAGCGGTTCGCGGGGGTGCGGGACGCGCTGGCGGAGCAGTTGGACGGCGAGGAGCTCGGCGCCTCGATCGCTGTGGATGTCGACGGAGAGACCGTCGTCGACATCTGGGGCGGGTACCGCGATGCCGACCGCACCGAGCCGTGGACCCAGGACACGATCGTCAACGGCTGGTCGACCACGAAGTGCGTGCTCTCGCTCGCGGCCCTGCTGCTGGTGGAGCGCGGCGAGCTCGACGTGGACGCGCCGGTCGGCAACTACTGGCCGGAGTTCTCGGCCAAGGGCAAGAAGGACGTGCTGGTGCGGCACCTGATGTCGCACACCTCCGGCGTCGCCGGCTGGGACCCGCCGTTCACGATCGCGGACATGTACGACTGGGAGACCTCGACCGAGCGGCTGGCCCGCCAGGAACCGTGGTGGGAACCGGGGACGGCGTCGGGCTACCACGCGAACAACCAGGGTCACCTGGTCGGCGAGGTGATCCGCCGGATCACGAACAAGACGTTCAAGAAGTTCGTGGCCGACGAGATCGCCGGCCCGCTGGGCGCGGACTACCAGATCGGGGCGCGCGAGTCGGACTGGTCGCGGATCGCGCCCGTCGTGCCCCCGCCGCCGATGGACATCGACTTCGCCGCGCTGGACCCGAAGTCGCCGCTGGTGCGGTGCTTCACCGGGCCGGTGGCGTCGGCGGCGGCGGCGAACTCGCCGGAGTGGCGGCGGGCGGACATGGGTGCGCTCAACGGGCACACCAACGCCCGCGGGCTGCTCGACGTGATGCGGACCCTGACGCTGGGCGGCTCGGGGTCGGTCAAGCTCTCGCCGTCGACGACGGACCTGGTGTTCCGGCAGCAGTCGGACGGCGTCGACCTGGTGCTCATGGTGCCGCTGAAGTTCGGCATCGGCTACGCCCTGACGCCGACGGAGACGGTGCCCTACCTGCCGGCCGGCCGGGTGGCGTTCTGGGGCGGCTGGGGCGGCTCGCTGGCCGTGATGGACCTCGACCGGCGGCTGACGATCACCTACATGATGAACCGCATGGCGCCCGGGATCATCGGCTCGCCGCGCAGCGAGGCGTACGCGAACGCGGTGTACGCGGCCCTCTGACGTCGGCGTCGTGGCGCCGCACGTCCATGCGTGCGCACCGACCGGCCGGGATAGGAACCCGGGCGTGGACCTCGACGACCTGCTGCCGAACGCCCACTACGTCACCCGGCAGTCGCGGTGGATCGACGCCCCGCCGGACGTGGTGTGGGAGGAGCTGCACGCAGTCCGGCTGAGCGGGCTGCCGGTGACCGTCGTGCTGAGTGCTGCGCGGTTCCTGCCCGTGCTGCTGTCCGGTTCCGGCCTGCGGCAGCTGCGCGACCGGCCGTTCCTCGAGGCGCTGCCGGTGCCGCTGCTGTCCTCGGAGGAGCCGGAGTCGGTGGTCTTCGGTGGGGCGCTGCAGGCGTGGCGGCTGCGCGGTGGTGAGGAGGCGCCGTCGCTGGACGCGGAGGAACTGCAGCGCTGGATCCAGCCGGGCTGGGTGAAGGCGGTCATGGACTTCCGGCTGACGCCGTCCCGGCGCGGTACCGAGCTGAGCTCGGAGACCCGGGTGCTGGCGACCGACCCGACGACGCGCAGCCGGTTCAGCTGGTACTGGATGTTCGTCCGGCCCGGCAGCACGGCGATCCGCTGGGAGGTGCTGACGGCGGTGCAGCTCCGCGCCGAGGCCCGGTCGCGGGCCGTCGCGTGACCTGGACCGAGGAGGACATCCCGGACCTGAGCGGTCGCACGGCGGTGGTGACCGGGGCGAACGGCGGACTGGGCTTCCAGACGGCGCTGGCGCTGGCGGGTGCGGGTGCCCACGTGGTGCTGGCGGCTCGGGACGTTGCCAAGACGTCCGCTGCGGTGGCGCGGGTCGTCGAGCGGTATCCGGCGGCGTCGCTCGAGGTGGTGCCGCTGGACCTGGGTGACCTCTCGGTGGTGAAGGCGGCTTCCGACGAGGTGCTGGCCAGGCACGAGCACATTGACTTGCTGGTGAACAACGCCGGCGTGATGGCGATGCCGCAGCGGGAGACGGTCGACGGCTTCGAGATGCAGCTAGGCGTGAACCACCTGGGGCACTGGGCGCTGACCGCGCACCTCTTGCCGGCGCTGCTGGCTGCGCCGGCGGCACGGGTGGTGACGGTGACCAGCACCGCGCGGCACCGGGCCCGGCGGCTGGATCCGGACGACCCGCACATGCGCCGGAACTACGGGGCGTGGGCGTCGTACGCGCGGTCGAAGATGGCGAACCTGCACTTCGGGCTGGGGCTGCAGCAGCAGTTCGAGCGGGCCGGGGTCGGTGCTTCGAGCCTGGTCGCGCACCCGGGTCTGTCGAACACCGATCTGCAGGCGCGGTCGGTGCGGGAGGGCGGCGCCGGCTGGCTCGGCGCGTTCTTCGAGGCGATGACGGCGCGGTCGGGGATGACGCCGTTCGAGGGGGCGCGGCCTCAGCTCCGGGCGGCGACGGACCCGCGGGCGAAGGGCGGGGAGCTGTACGCGCCCCGCCTCGGCTCCCACGGACCGGCCGTCCACCGCCCGATCCTCCGCCGCTGGGACCTGCAGGACCAGATCGACGTCCTCTGGCGGGTCTCCGAGCGCGAGACCGGGATCCCCCTGGACGTCGTCGCCTGACCGCACGCCGACCGGTGCACTGGCTCTCGGCGTGCGGACGGCTGGCTCCTCACTGGAGCGGGAACGGCGGCTGACGCCACCACGGTGCGTCGACGACCTCGATCCGCTCCACCCACTTGACCCACCAGAAGCCACGTCTCCCCGGCGCGACGAGCCGCACAGGCGCTCCGTGCCCGTCCGAGAGCGGCTCCCCGGCCGCGGACGTCGCCAGCAGGAGGGCCGGCGCGTCGCGGAGCGGGAGGCGGCGGCGGTAGCCGGTGCGTGAGATGACGTCGACGCTCCCGTCGCCGGGCAGGTCCTCGCCGGTCACCTCGCTGAGGAGCCGGTCGAGGCGCACGCCGGCCCAGTCCTGCGCCGCGTACCAGCCCCCGGTGCAGTCGAGGACGGCGCGGACGCGGTCGCCGCGGGCGAGGTCGCCGGCCGGGATCCGGGCCTGCTTCTCGCCGACCAGGACGGTGATCGCGTCGCCGGTCCTCTCGGGCACGGTGTCGGTGAACCACTGGGTGACGGGCATGGCCGACGGATCGTCGGAGCCGTGCTCCAGCGAACCGGTGCCCCTGCGGTCGGCGCCCGCGGCGCCGGTGAGCCGCAGGGCGCCCTCCCCGGCGGCCCAGAGCGAGGCGGCGCCGGCTGCCACTGCGCCGGCCTTGAGGAGGGTCCGACGGGAGAGGTCGGCGCGGCGGGGGCGCTGGCGGCGACCCCAGACGTGGACCAGGAGGAGCGGGGCCACGCAGATGGCGACGCCGACGTGGATCAGGAGCATCGCGAGCGGTGCGACGCCGATGGCGTGCAGGATGCCGGTCAGCACGGTGGCGGCGACGAGGGCGCCGAGCCCGGTCGCCGGCGCCCGGGTGCTCGCGGCGGAGGGCCACGAGCGGCGGACGATCACGGCCTTCCACGGGACGAGGAGCAGCAGCCCGAGGCCCGCCGCGCCGTGGACCGCGACGATGACGGTCGCCGCCGTCGGCGTCCCGACGCCGTAGGCCAGCACCCCGGTGAGGAAGGCGAGCAGGAGCAGTCCGAGAAGAGCGAGGTTGGTGCGCCTGCCGGCACGGCGGGGCAGCGCCGGCCTCACCGCTACGGCGCACTCACC
>DASQTE010000312.1:0-2789 GCA_035642035.1 Blastococcus sp. | reverse complement strand
ACCCCCTCCCCCGCGCTCCCGAAGAGCAGGCCGAACTCGGCGCGGTGGGTGGTCGCCCACTGGCGGAACGCGCGGGCCACCGACATCAGCTGGACCCCAGGGGTCGCCGGCTCGGCGGCGTCGCGCACATCCTCCAGGTGGTCGCTCAGCTCGTCGTAGAGGTCGGCGACGACGTGCTCGACGAGGTCCTCGCGGCTGTCGAAGTAGCGGTAGAGCGCGGGTGCCGTCATGCCCATCTGACGGGCCACCGCACGCAGCGCCAAACCGTCGACCCCCTGCTCGACCAGCACCTTCCGGGCGGTCTCCTTGATCTCGCGGACCGTGTCGACGCGCGCGCGATCGCGGCGGCTCAGCGGCTCCACCGGCAGTTCGCTCATCGTCCACCGCCATTCCCCTTGACATGCGTGAACACCGTTAGCAAAGTGATCGCCGTTCGCTAACACCGTTCACCACTGGACCGACGCTAGCACTGGAGACGCCATGTTCGAGGCCCTCGGCCGGGTGATGTACCGCCGTCGTCGCTGGGTGGTGGCACTGGCCCTCGCGTTCGTCGCCTTCGCCGGGGCGTGGGGCACCGGCGTCTTCGGCGCGATGACCGGCGGCGGTTTCGAGGACCCCGACAGCGAGAGCTCGCTCGCGGAGGAGGTCGCCGAACGCGAGCTGGGCCGCGGGGGTGGCGACGTCGTCGTCCTCTACTCCAGCGACGGGCTGACCGTCGACGACCCGGCCTACGCGGCGGCCGTCGAGGGGAGCCTCGCGGGGCTGCCGGACGACGTCGTCGAGGAGTCGGTGACGTTCTTCGGCACCGGCGCACCGCAGCTGGTGAGCGAGGACCGCACCTCCACGTACGCGCTGCTCACGCTGGCCGGCGACGAGGACCAGCGGACCGAGAGCCTGGAGTCGATCGAGGAGGACCTGACCGCCCCCGGCCTGGAGACGCAGATCGGCGGCGGGACGACGATCAACCGCGATATCAACGAGCGGGTGAGCGCCGACATCGCGCGGGCGGAGATGATCTCCCTGCCGATCCTCGCGGTGCTGCTGGTCGTCATCTTCGGCAGCTTCGCGGCGGCCGGACTGCCCCTGGCCATCGGCGTGGTCGCGATCCTCGGCGCGTTCGCGGCGCTGCGCGGGTTCTCGATGGTCACCGATGTCTCGATCTTCGCGGTCAACGTCGTCACCATTATCGGCCTGGGCCTGGCCATCGACTACGGCCTGTTCATGGTGAGCCGGTTCCGCGAGGAGATCCGCCGGCAGCCCGACACCGAGACGGCGCTGGCGCGGACGATGGCGACGGCGGGCCGGACGGTCGCGGTCTCCGGCGTGACGGTCGCGATCTCGCTGGCCGGGCTGCTGATCTTCCCGCAGGTCTTCCTGCGCTCGATGGGCTTCGGCGGCATGAGCGCGGTGCTGATCGCGATGCTGGCCGCGCTCACCCTGCTGCCGGCCCTGCTGGCGATGCTCGGCCCGAAGGTGGACGCGCTGTCGGTGCGCCCGTGGCTGCGCCGGGTCTTCCACCGCCGGCCGAGGGTGGTCGACGACGGGCATGGCGCCTGGTCGCGGATCGCGCACAGCGTGATGCGCCGCCCGGTCGTCTACACCGTCGTCGTCACCGCGGTGCTGGTGACGCTGGCCCTGCCGTTCCTGCGGGTGCAGTTCGGCGGCATCGACGAGCGCGCGCTGCCCGCGGGCACCGAGAGCCGGGTGGTGTCCGAGACGCTGGAGGAGGACTTCCCACCCAGCGAGCGGGGCCCGATCGACGCGGTCGTCACGCTGCCCGACGCGGTCGACTCCCCCGCCGGCGGCGCGGCGCTGCAGGCCTACGTCGACGACGTGGCGGCGGTGCCCGGGGTGGAGGGCGCGACGGTGGCCGACGCCGCGGGGAACACCGCCCGGGTGGACATCGCCTACGCCGGCGATCCGCTGTCGGCCGAGGCCCGCGACCTGGTCGGCGAGATCCGCGCCGTCCCGGCGCCCGAGGGCGGCGAGGCGCTGATCGGCGGGCAGACGGCGACCCTGGCGGACCTGCTCGACAGCCTCGCCTCGCTGCTGCCGTGGATGGCGCTGTTCGTCGTCGCGACGACGTTCGTGCTGCTGTTCCTGGCCTTCGGCTCGGTCGTGCTGCCGGTCAAGGCGGTGCTGATGAACGTGCTGTCGCTGGGTGCCTCGTTCGGCGCCCTGGTCTGGATCTTCCAGGACGGCAACCTGTCGGGGCCGCTCGGCTTCACGCCCACCGGGTTCGTCGAGGCGACCCAGCCGATCCTCGTGCTGGCGATCGTCTTCGGGCTCTCGATGGACTACGAGGTCTTCCTGATGTCGCGGATCCGGGAGGAGTACGACCGCACCGGCGCCAACACGGCCGCGGTGGCCACGGGCCTGCAACGGACCGGCGGGATCATCACCAGCGCCGCGTTGCTGCTGCTCGTGGTGATCGGCGCGTTCTCGCTGTCGGGGATCACGTTCATCAAGATGATCGGCGTCGCGATGCTCATCGCGATCGTGATCGACGCGACGGTCGTCCGGATCCTGCTGGTGCCCGCGACGATGCGCCTGCTCGGCCGCGCGAACTGGTGGGCGCCCGGCCCGCTGGGCCGGCTCTACACCCGGTACGGCATCCGCGAGTCCGCCGGCGACCCGGTGCCGGAGCGCCGCGAACCGGAACTCGCGGGCACCCACTGAGCCGGCATCGGGGACCTCCCGTCCGAGAGGTCCCCGGCGCCGGGCGTCAGACGGCCGCCGGGGCCTCGTCCTCCACGGAGCGGCGGGGGTTCACCCGGAAGCGCAGGACC
>DASQTE010000311.1:0-8196 GCA_035642035.1 Blastococcus sp. | reverse complement strand
TGATCGGCACCGCGCTGCCGCTGCTGCTCGGAGCGGCGCACCAGCACTCGTGATGGCCGCTCCCGGCCGTTAGCGTGACGGGGACCACGACGAGCGGCCGGCGCAGGCCGGCCCACGCCCCCCGGGAGCCGGCATGCGCGTGCCCTTGACCACCCGCGACTTCCTCGAACGGGCCGAACTCGTCTACGGCGACCGCATCGGCATCGTCGACGAACCGAACCAGCCGGCGCCGTCGCTCGGCGACGTGAGCTACCGCGAGGTCGCCCGGCGCGGCCGGGCCCTGCAGGCCGGGCTCGACGGGCTCGGCATCGGCGAGGGCGAGCGGGTGGCGATCGTCAGCCACAACGCCGGCCGGCTGCTGGAGTGCCTGCTGGCGCTGCCGTCGTCCGGCCGGGTCGTCGTCCCGGTGAACTTCCGGCTGCAGCCGGAGGAGGTCAGCTACATCGTCGGCCACAGCGGCGCGCGGGTGCTGTTCGTCGACCCGGAACTGGAGTCGTCGCTCAAGGGTGTGGAGGCCGAGCACCGGTTCGGCACGGGGGAGGAGTACGAGCAGCTGCTCCGCTTCGACGCCGAGACCCGGCCGTGGTCGGCGCCGGACGAGGACGCGACCGCCACCATCAACTACACGAGCGGCACGACGGCGCGCCCCAAGGGCGTGCAGATGACCCACCGCAACCTGTGGGTCAACGCGGTCACGTTCGGCATGCACATGCAGGTCAGCGACCGCGACGTCTACCTGCACACGCTGCCGATGTTCCACTGCAACGGCTGGGGCCTGCCGTACACGATGGCCGGGCTCGGGGCGAAGCAGGTGGTGCTCCGCAAGGTCGACGGCGCCGAGATCCTGCGCCGGGTCGACCAGCACGGCGTCACGGTCATGGCCGGGGCGCCGGCCGTCTGGAACGCCGTCCTGGAGGCCGCGCAGGAGTGGGACGGCGAGATCCCCGGGCGGGACCGGGTGCGGATCATCGTTGCCGGCGCCCCGCCGCCGTCGAAGACGATCGCGCGCGTCGAGGCGGAGCTCGGCTGGGAGTTCAACCAGATCTACGGCCTCACCGAGACGGCGCCGCTGCTCACCATCAACCGGCCGCGGGCCGAGTACGACGAGCTGGAGCCGGAGGAGCGGGCCAAGCGGCTGTCGCGGGCCGGCGTGCCGGGCCTGGGCACCCGGCTGCGGGTCAGCGAGTCCGGCGAGGTGCTCGCCCAGAGCAACGTCGTCCTGGCCGGATACTGGGAGAACCCGGACGCCTCCGCGGAGGCGCTCGACGGCGGCTGGTTCCACACCGGGGACGGCGGCAGCATCGACGACGGCGGCTACCTGACGATCTCCGACCGCAAGAAGGACGTGATCATCACCGGCGGCGAGAACGTCTCCTCGATCGAGGTCGAGGACGTGGTGTTCAGCCACCCGGCGGTCGCCGAGGTCGCGGTCATCGGCGTCCCGGACGACAAGTGGGGCGAGAGGGTCACCGCGATCGTCGTCGTCGGGGAGGGCGAGCAGGTCACCGAGGAGGAGATCATCGCCCACTGCCGCGGGAAGATCGCCGGGTACAAGATCCCCAAGCGGATCGAGTTCCGCGACGAGCTCGCCCGGACGGCCACCGGGAAGATCCAGAAGTTCAAGCTCCGCGAGTCGTTCTGGAAGGACTCCGAGCGCCAGGTGAACTGAAGAAGGACCGACTTCAGCGATCCGCGCGCCGAAGTAGGGCATCGCGAGGCGTCTCACCCCGAGGGGTGAGACGCCCTCAACGGCGTGCCGCGTACCGCCGATCTTGACCGCACTGACGCCCTTCCGGGCGTCGTGTGTGTCGATGGCGCTGACCTCCGGGTCGACCGCGCCGGAAGAGGTCGCATCGGTGGACAGCGGTATGCCCAGCCCGTCCGGATGGAGCACCCGTCGTGCGGCGGCCCGGATAGCCGGCCTCGCCGTCGCGGTCAGCTGCCTCGTCGCCACCCCGGGTGTCGCGTCGGCAGCACCGCGGAACCCCAGCGATGCCCAGCTCAGCGAGGCGCAGCAGGCGAAGGCCGATGCCGCCGCCAGGGTCGGGGAGATCACCGCGCAGCTCGCCCGGGCGCGGGCCGACGCCGAGGCGGCGCACCAGGCGGCGCTGATCGCGCTCCAGGACTACGAGGACAAGCAGGCCGCGTACGAGACGGCCCAGGCAGCCGCTGACGTCGCGGCCGCTGCAGCGGCCCAGGCGGCCGCCGATCTGGCGCAGGGGCGCCAGGACGTCGTCGCCTTCGCGCGGGCCAGCTACATGCGAGGGAACACCGCCCCCGGCCTCGCCGCCCTGCTCAGCGCGGGAGGCCCCGCCGAGATGGTGCAGCGGGCAGCGCTGCTGGAGTCCGCAGGGGTGCACAGGGCCGACGTCGTCGTCGAGCTCGCCGTCCTCGAGGAGCAGGCGGTCACCGCCGACCGGGCCGCCCAGGAGGCCGTCGAGGAGGCCGCCGGCATCCAGGCGGAGGCCGAGGCGCTGCTGGTCCACGCCCAGTCCCAGGAGGTGTCGGCGCGCGCGCAGGCCGACGCGATCGACGCCCAGGAGGACAGCCTGCAGGCCGAGCTCCAGCAGGCGCAGGAGATCCTGTACGGGCTCGAGGGTGCCCGCGCCGCGGCGCAGCAGGAGGCCGCGCGGCAGGCCGCGGCCGCTGCGGCGGCCGTCGCGGCGCGTCCCGCGCCGCCGTCCAGCCCCACCCCGTCGGCCCCGAGTCCTCAGCAGCCCACCCCGGGCAGCGTGGCAGGACCTCCGTCTTCGTCGGCCGCGCACACCGCCATCTCCGCCGCGCGGTCCCAGCTGGGGGTCGCCTACTCCTGGGGCGGTGGCGGGAGCAGCGGCCCGAGCTACGGCATCGCACCCGACTCCCAGGTGTTCGGCTTCGACTGCTCCGGCCTCACCCAGTACGCCTATGCCCGGGCCGGCATCGCGATCGGCGGGACCAGCCGGGACCAGTGGTGGCTCAACCGCAACAAGCGGGTGTCCGTGGCCGACCTCCAGCCGGGCGACCTGCTCTTCTGGGGCAGCGACCGGAGCGACTACATGTCGATCACCCACGTGGCCATCTACATCGGCGACGGCCAGATGATCGAGGCCCCGGACCGCGGGAAGAACGTCACCGTCGCCGGTGCGCGCACCGGTAGCTCGACCTACTTCGGCGCCGTCCGCCCGACGGCCTGAGCGGTCCGCCGGCCCGGGAGTCGTCACCGGGAGGGAAGTCAGGGCGTCGGGCAGCCACGGGGGGAGCTGCCCGACGCATGGCAAGGCTAGCAGTCGAGGTGCCTCCCGGGCAGGGGTGCACGCGCCGGAGCCGTGTCGTCCCGGCGTGTCCGGCGCGCGGATACCCGGCCGCGGAAGGTGTAGGACACTGGGCCGTGGGGGTGGGATGCGCCGCCCCCGTCGACGACCAGGGAGCTACGTGTCCAGCGCTGCGAGCACGCCGATCGAGACGTCACCCGCCCGCCCCGGCTCGCCGGTCCCGCCGTCGGTCGACGCGCAACGACTCGAGCGGGTCCTCTTCGAGATCAAGCGGGTCATCGTCGGGCAGGACCGGCTGGTCGAGCGGATGCTGGTCGCGCTGCTGGCCCGGGGGCACGTGCTCCTCGAGGGCGTCCCCGGCGTGGCGAAGACGCTGGCGGTCGAGACGCTGGCGACCGCCGTCGGCGGCAAGTTCGCCCGTCTGCAGTTCACCCCCGACCTCGTGCCGGCCGACATCATCGGCACCCGCATCTACAAGGCCGGTCAGGACGCCTTCGAGACCGAGCTCGGCCCGGTCTTCGCCAACTTCGTCCTCACCGACGAGATCAACCGCGCACCCGCCAAGGTGCAGTCGGCGCTGCTCGAGGTCATGGCCGAGCGGCAGGTCTCGATCGGCGGCGTGACCCATCCGCTGCCCGACCCGTTCCTCGTGCTGGCCACCCAGAACCCCATCGAGTCCGAGGGCGTCTACCCGTTGCCCGAGGCCCAGCGCGACCGCTTCCTCATGAAGGTGCTCGTCGACTACCCGAGCCCGGAGGAGGAGCGGGAGATCGTCTACCGCATGGGGTCCGAGCCGCCGATCGCCGAGACCGTGCTGAACCCCGACGAGCTGCGCCGGCTGCAGAAGACCGCCTCGCAGGTGTTCGTCCACCACGCGCTGGTCGACTACGTCGTCCGTCTCGTCGTCGCCACCCGCACCCCGCGCGAGCACGGCATGGAGGACGTCGCCACCTGGGTGTCCTACGGCGCGAGCCCGCGTGCCTCGCTCGGCCTGATCGCCGCCAGCCGGGCGCTGTCCCTCGTCCGCGGCCGCGACTACGTGCTGCCGCAGGACGTCCTCGACGTCACCGCCGACGTGCTCCGCCACCGGCTGGTGCTGTCCTACGACGCGCTCGCCGACGGCGTGCCGGCCGACCACATCGTGAAGCGGATCGTCCAGACGGTGCCGCTCCCGCAGGTCGCCCCGCGGCAGAACGCCACCGGCTTCGGGCCGGGGACGCCGGGCGGACCGCACGTGCCGCACTTCGGCCCGCCGCAGGGCCAGCCGCAGCCGGGTCCCGACGGTCCGCAGGGCGGCCCGTCGTCCAACGGCTACGCGCAAGGGCCGCACCCGGCGTGATCCTGCGTCGTCGCGCTCCCCAGCAGGCGCAGCCCGGGCCCGAGCACCCGGGTCTGCTGCTGCACCCTGCGACGCCGGGGTCCGGGGTGGACGCGGCGGGCGGGGACGGCGACGGCGCTCCGCCGCGGTTCACCGACGGCCCCGCCGACGTCCTGCTCCGCCGGCTCGAGCTCACGGTCCGTCGGCGGCTCGACGGGCTGCTGCAGGGTGACCACCTGGGTCTCGTGCCGGGCTCCGGGTCGGAGGCGGGGGACTCCCGCACCTACCACCCGGGGGACGACGTCCGGCGGATGGACTGGCCGGTCACGGCGCGCACCCAGGTGCCGCACGTGCGGGAGACGATCGCGGACCGCGAGCTGGAGACATGGGCGGTGGTCGACCTGTCCGCGAGCCTGGACTTCGGCACCGCCAACTGCCAGAAGCGCGACCTCGCGATCGCGGGCCTGGCCGCGGTCGGTCACCTGACCGTCCACGGCGGGAACCGGCTCGGTGCCGTCGTCACGACGGGGGAGCGGGTGGACCGCTATCCCGCGATGCCGGGCCGGCTGGCCGCCGAGCGGCTGCTCCGCTCGGTCGTGGCCACGCCGCGGGCGACGAGCGGCCGCCGCGGTGACCTGGCGGCGGCGCTGGAGACCCTGCGCCGGCCGGAGCGCCGGCGCGGGCTGGTCGTGGTGATCTCGGACTTCCTGGGCGACAGCGAGTGGGAGCGCCCGCTCCGCGGGCTGTCGGCCCGGCACGAGCTGCTGGCCGTCGAGGTGGTCGACCCGCGCGAGCTGGAACTGCCCGACGTGGGGCTGCTGACCGTCGTCGACCCGGAGAGCGGGCAGACGTTGGAGGTGCCGACGGGCAACGCGGAGTTCCGCGCCCGGTTCGCCGAGGGTGCGGCCGCCCAGCGCGAGGAGGTCGCCGCCGCCCTCCGCCGGACCGGGGCCGGTCACCTGCGGCTGCGGACCGACCGTGACTGGCTGATGGACGTCGTTCGTTTCGTTGCCGAACGCCGGCGCGCCGGCAGCGGAGGGGCCTCCCGATGACCTTCCAGTCACCCCTGTGGCTGCTGGCGCTGGTCGCCGTCGCGGCGCTGGTCGCCTTCTACGTGGTGCTGCAGCTGCGCCGGAAGGCCTACGCCGCGCGGTTCACCAACGTGGCGCTGCTCGGCACGCTCGTGCCCAAGCGGCCCGGGTGGAAGCGGCACCTCGCCTTCGCCGTCGTCGCCCTCGGCATCGCGACCCTCGTCGTCTCCCTGGCCGTGCCGAGCACGGAGGTGCGGGTGCCGCGGGAGCGGGCGACGGTCGTGATGGCCGTCGACGTGTCGCTGTCGATGCAGGCCACCGACATCGAGCCGGACCGCTTCCGGGCCATGCAGACGGCGGCCAAGGAGTTCGTCGAGGTCCTCCCCGAGCGGATCAACCTGGGGCTGGTGTCCTTCGCCGGGACCGCGACCACGGTCGTCCCGCCCACCACCGACCGCGCCCAGGTGTCCGGGGCGATCGACAACCTCGACCTGGCCGAGGCGACGGCGATCGGCGAGGCGGTGTTCACGTCGCTCACCGCGATCGAGAACTTCCAGGCCTCGCTCGACGCGGCCGAGGAGGAGGCCGCGCCCGCCCGGATCGTGCTGCTGTCCGACGGCTACAACACCGTCGGCCGGGAGGACACCCAGGCGATCGACGCCGCGCGCGCCGCCGGCGTCCCGGTCTCGACGATCGCCTTCGGCACCGACTACGGCACCCTCGACCTGGACGGCGAGACGGTGCCCGTGCCGGTCGACCGGGCCACGCTCGAGGAGATCGCCGACGCCACCGGGGGCAGCTACAGCGAGGCGGCCAGCGCCGCCGAGCTGGAGGAGGTCTACGAGGACCTCGGCAGCCAGATCGGCTACACCACCGAGCCGAAGGACGTCAGCTACTGGTTCGTGCGGGGCGGCGTCCTGCTGGCCCTGCTGGGCGCCGTCCTCAGCCTGTTCTGGACCAACCGCCTGATCTAGGCCCTCGGGTCGAGGACGAGCTTGCCCGTGGAGCGGCGGGCCAGCAGGTCCTCGTGCGCCTTCCGGACGTCGGCCAGCGGGTAGCGCCCGCCGACGACCGGCTTCAGCGCACCCTCGGCCACCATGGGCAGCAGGTCGTGCATCGCCGCGTCCATCATCGCGGGGCGGGCCATGCAGTGCGCCAGCCAGAAGCCGATGACCCCGCGGCTGGTGCCCATGAGCGAGGGGGCCTGCACCGGCTTCGGGGGCACCCGGCCGGCCATGCCGTAGGCGGCCAGCCGGCCGAACGGGGCGAGCGCCGACATCGAGCCGTCGAAGACCTTGCCGCCGGTCATCTCCAGGACGATGTCCACCCGCTTGCCGCCGTTGGCCTCGCGCAGCGCGGCGGTGAAGTTCTTGGGGTCGTCCTCGGCCAGGGCCGGGTCGACCGTGGCGTCGGCGCCGAGCTCCTCGCAGAGCGCCCGTTTCTCCGGGCTCGATGCGGTGGCGATGACGCGGCCGGCGCCCCACCGCTTGGCCAGCTGGACGGCGAGGCTGCCGACGCCCCCGGCGCCGGCGATGACGACGACTGACTCGCCCTCCGCCAGGTGCGTACTGGTGCGGAGCAGGTGCCAGGCGGTCGCGCCCTGGAGGACGACGGCCAGCGCCTGCTCGTCGCTCACGCCGTCGGGCACGGCCCAGATGAGGAAGTCGTGCGCCACGACCTTCTCGGCGTAGCCGCCGCCGTCGAGCAGCCCGACGACCCGCTGCCCACCGTCGACCGGGGTGCCGACGAACTCCGCGCCCGGGACCAGCGGCAGCTGCTGCTGGGCGAGGTAGGAGTTCTCGATCTGGTGGGTGTCGGCAAAGTTAACTCCTGCGGAGCTCACCTCGTAGAGCTGCTGGCTCGCGCCGGGGCTAGGGTCAGGCAGGTCGACGATCTCCATGACCTCGGGGCCGCCGAAGCGGGTGATCTGCACGGCTCGCATGGTCAGAAGGCTAGGGGCTGCGGGGGTGGCGTACGCCATCGGCCTCACGGTCCGGTCCGATGGTGCAGGTGGTCCTGGCAGGGGTGTGGCCGGGAACCGGACTCGCAGCGACCAACGGACGTTGTCGAGGTGACTGGGCTGCTCCCTCGCCTCAGATGAGCGGCTGACGTGATCGCGGGGTGGCCGCGAACGTGCGACCACCCGCCCGAATCGCCCAGTAGTAGTCGGCACCGGAACCGGTCACCCACCTACAGGAACGACGGCAAGTGTCAGAAGCGACTACGGCGCGGCAGGCCCTCTAGCTGACGTGAAACCGCCGGTTGGGGGATGGCTGTCACGGCCGAGGTTTGGGTGCGCACGCACGACGGACCTATGCCTATCCGTACATGTGTCGCTGTTCGACGGTCTCCGCGCCGCCATCCCGGCGCGTGAGCAGGTTATTGCCGGCGAATTTCCTGCGGCTCGCGGAGTGCCCAGGCGACCGCGAGACAGTCCCTCCTGCCCGTTCGATGAGTATGCGGATCGCCTGTGCGACCACGCATTCACTCGTTCGGGTGCGGTCCGAGAGGGTTCTGACGTCCGGCCTTGCGAGAGTGCGTTCGACAGGCGCACGGTTCGCGGTGCGACCTGCCAGCGATGCTCTCGTCTCGACTT
>DASQTE010000310.1:0-2442 GCA_035642035.1 Blastococcus sp. | reverse complement strand
GCAGCGGGTCGCCGACGGGCTGCCACCGGCCGAGGCGTCGGCGGCGCTGGCTGCCGAGCTGGACCAGCTCGATCTCGGCCCGGGCTGGTCCGACCAGCGGCAGCGGGTCACGGCGCAGGAGATGCTCGACAGGTTCCTGCGCTGGCACGCGGCCAACGGGCGCGAGCTGCTCGGCGCCGAGGAGGACTTCGACGTGACGGTCGGCCGGGCCCGCATCCGGGGGCAGGTCGACCGGCTCGAGCGCGACGCCGAGGGGCGGCTGGTCGTCGTCGACCTCAAGACCGGGAAGACGGCGGCGAAGAACACCGAGGAGCACGGTCAGCTGGCCGCCTACCAGGTGGCCGTCTCCGCCGGCGCCTTCGGCGACCACGGCAGCGTCCCCGGCGGAGCCGCCCTGCTCCAGGTGGGCACCGGCGCCAAGGCCAAGGAGCAGCACCAGGAACCGCTGCCGGCCGACGTGCCGGTGGGCGAGACCTGGGCGGGCGAACTGCTCGCTCAGGTGGGGGAGGGCATGGGCGCGGCGACCTTCGAGGTGCGCACCGGATCGCACTGCGCGCGGTGCCCCGCCCGGCGCAGCTGCCCGCTGCAGGAGCCCGGCCGGCAGGTGACCGCATGACGCCCCGGGCCGGAACACCGAGCGAACAGCTCTCCTTCGACGACCTGTTCACCGAGACCGTCCCGGAGCGGCCCGCCGTCCGCCGGTGGCTGAGCCCGGCGGAGGTCGCGGCGCGCTGCGGGCTGTCGTACGCGCCGTCAGCCGAGCAGGGGCGGGTCGTCGAGGCGCCCGCCGACCGTCCCCTCGTCGTGGTCGCGGGCGCGGGGTCGGGCAAGACCGAGACCATGGCCGCGCGGGTGTCGTGGCTCGTGGCCAACCGCGTCGTCGCACCGGAGGAGATCCTCGGGCTGACCTTCACGCGTAAGGCGGCCAGCGAGCTCAACGAGCGGATCCGGCTGCGGCTCGGCGCCCTCGCGCGGCACCGCGAGACCGAGCCCGACCTGCGGGAACGGCTGGACATCGCCCAGCCCACCGTCTCGACCTACCACGGCTACGCGGCCGCGCTGGTCGCCGAGCACGGGCTGCGGATCGGCGTCGAGCCCGGGGCCGGGGTGCTCGGCCCGGCCATGTGCTGGGGGCAGGCGGCCACTGCCGTCGCGGCCTACACCGGCGACATGAGCGACGTCCCGCTCACGCTGCTCACCACCGTCGAGGACGTCCTCGCGCTGGCCGCCGATCTCGGCGAGCACGACATCAGCCCCGCTGCCCTGCGGGCATGGACGGCGCGGCTGGAGTCGCAGATCGCCGGCTACGCCGACGCCCCGCGCAAGAGGGGGCCGTACGCCCCGGTGCTCGAGATGCTCGCCCGGCAGAAGGCGCGGGTCGCACTGCTGCCGCTGGTCGAGGCGTTCGAGGCGCGCAAGCGCGCGGCGGGCGCCATCGACTACGCCGACCAGGTCGCCTACGCCGCCCGGATCGCCGTCGCCTCGCCCGAGGTGGGCCGCCGGGAGCGGGCCCGCTGGAAGGTCGTGCTGCTCGACGAGTACCAGGACACGAGCGTCGGCCAGCTCCGCATGCTGGAGGCGCTGTTCGGGCGCGAGACCGGCCACCCGGTGCTGGCGGTCGGCGACCCGCGGCAGTCCATCTACGGCTGGCGCGGGGCCTCGGCCGGCACCATCGAGCGCTTCGACCGCACCTTTCCGGGGCTCTCCGGGCGTCAGGCCGAGCGGCTCACGCTGGCCACCAGCTGGCGCAACGACGACGCCGTCCTCGCCGTCGCCAACGCGGTGTCGGGGATGCTGCCGCCGCCCGACCAGCCGCTCCCAGACCTTGCTCCGGCGCCCACCGCGGGGCGCGGCGCGGCCACCGTCGGCCTCTACGACACCGTCGCCGACGAGACCGCGGCCCTGGCGGACCGGTTGGCGGCCTGCTGGCTGAACGAGGACCCGCTCGTCGCCCGCACGGACGGCAAGCATCCGACGGTCGCGGTGCTGGTGCGCACCCGCAAGCAGCTCCCCGGCATCGCCGCCGCGCTGCGCGAGCGCGGCCTGCCCGTCGAGGTCGTCGGCCTCGGCGGACTGCTGGAGGTCCCCGAGGTCTCCGACGTCATCGCCACCCTCACCGTGCTGGTCGACCCGACCGCCGGCGACGCGCTCGGCCGGCTGCTCAGCGGGGCGCGCTGGCGCATCGGCCCGCGCGACCTGGCCGCCCTCGAGGCGCGGGCGCGGGCGCTCGTCCACTCCCGCCGGCCCGCGCCGGCCGAGGGCGCGCGGGCCGTCGAGGCGCCGGTCGAGCGGGGCAGCATCGTCGAGGCGCTGGACGACCTCGGCGGTCCCGACGCCTACTCGCAGGCCGGCTACCGGCGGCTGCGCCGCCTCGGCGGCGAGCTGGCGCACCTGCGCAACCGGCTCAGCGAGTCGCTGCCCGACCTGGTCGACGAGGTCGCG
>DASQTE010000309.1:0-2166 GCA_035642035.1 Blastococcus sp. | reverse complement strand
ACCCAGGGCTGGGCCCGCTGCCGCGCCTGGCTCCTGGTGGTCGGGGCCTTCACCTTCGAGCTCGTCTTCCTGGTCTGGCTGCTGCAGCCGGCGCACCACCCGGAGTTCCTCGGCGACTGGCGCTCGGTGCTGGCGCGCGTGCTCCTCGGCAGCGTCGCCGTCATCGGCACCCTCCAGCTGGTGAACGTGATGACCCTGGCGCTGGCCACCCTCAACGCCCGCGACCCGGTGCCCGTCACCCCGGTGCCCGGCGAGCGGGTCGCCTTCCTGACCACGATGGTCCCGGGCAAGGAACCGCTGGACATGGTGCGGCGCACCCTCGAGGCGGCGCTGCGGATGCGCTACGACGGCCGGCTGGACGTCTGGCTCCTCGACGAGGGCGACGATCCGGCCGCGCGGGCGATGTGCGCGAACCTCGGCGTCCGCCACTTCAGCCGCAAGGGCGTGGCCCGCTGGAACCAGGACAGCGGCCCGCACAAGGCGCGCACCAAGCACGGGAACTACAACGCCTGGCTCGACGCGCACGGCGGCGACTACGACTTCTGGGTCTCGGTGGACACCGACCACGCGCCGCTGCCGAACATGGTCGAGCGGCTCGTCGGCTACTTCCGCGACCCCGACGTCGCCTTCGTCGTCGGCCCGCAGGTCTACGGCAACTACGACAACGTCGTCACCCGGGGCGCGGAGTCGCAGCAGTACATGTTCCACAGCGTTCTGCAGCGGGCTGGCAACCGGATTGCCTCGGCGATGTTCGTGGGCACCAGCAACGCCGTCCGCATCACCGCGCTGCAGGCCATCGGCGGCCTGCAGGACTCGATCACCGAGGACGCCGCGACGAGCGTCGTCTGGCACGCCGCCCGCAATCCGGAGACCGGCGCGCGCTGGAAGTCCGTCTACACCCCGGACGTGCTCGCCGTGGGGGAGGGACCGACGACCTGGCGGGACTTCTTCACCCAGCAGCACCGCTGGGCCTGCGGCGCCGACTACACGATCCTCCAGCAGTTCCGGCGCTCCTTCTGGCGGCTGTCCCCGGCCGGCAAGGCGCACTACGTGATGCTGCTGGCCTACTACCCGTCGGCGGCGATCAGCTGGGTCCTGGGCGCCCTGAACCTGGTCTCCTTCCTGCTCTTCGGCGTGGGCGGTCTGGCGGTGACCGCGGAGCTGTGGCTGATGCTCTACGTCAACTCCGCCGTCCTGCACATCGGCGTCTACTTCTGGAACCGCAAGCACAACGTGAGCCCGCACGAGCAGGAGGGCTCCTCCGGTGTCGCCGGCATGGCGATGTCGGCGATGTCGGCTCCGGTGTACGTCCAGGCGTTGAAGCAGGCGCTGCTCCGGCAGGAGCCAGGATTCGTCGTCACCCGCAAGGGCGCGGTCTCCGGCGACCACGCGGGGATCTTCCGGCGGCACCTCGTCTGGGGCGGGCTGCTCGTCGGCGCGTTGATCGCCTCGGTGCCCCTCGGGCACGTGCACGTGGCCATCCACTCCTGGGCCGTCTTCAGCGTCCTCATGTGCCTCCTGCCCGTCGCCCTCTGGCTGGGCACGACCACGCGCCGGCGCTGGACCGCACCGGCACCCCGGTACGCCTTCAGCTCCAACACCGTCCGCGAGCCCCTGCCCGCACCGTCCGTCGTCATGGGCGCCGCTTCGCCCCGTCCCCAGGAGAGCCTCACGTGATCCGCCGCAAGCCCTCGCCGATGCGTCGGCTCCGCAACGCGGCGCTGGTCAGCGCCGCCGTCACCGGAGTGGTGGCGGCCAACGCGCCGGTCGTGGCGGACGCCGCCGACTACGCCTGGAACGAGTACGAGCGGCACCAGGGGGACTACCGGGCGGAGCACGGCTTCTGGGAGACCGTCGAGCTGCCGGAGGAGTACCGGCTGTCCGCGGTCCACGCGGCCCTGCTGCACACCGGGAAGGTGCTGCTGATCGCCGGTTCAGGCAACAACGCCGAGAGGTTCGAGGCCGGCACCTTCCGCTCGATCCTGTGGGACCCGGCGAGCGGGGAGAAGAAGGAGATCCCCACCCCCGAGGATCTCTTCTGCGCGGGGCACGCGTACCTGCCCGACGGCAACCTGCTCATCGCCGGCGGCACCCGGGACTACGAGCAGCTCGAGGACCAGGTTGACCGCGCGGCGGGCGTCCTGTCCCTCACGAACGACCGCGACG
>DASQTE010000308.1:0-13521 GCA_035642035.1 Blastococcus sp. | reverse complement strand
AGCCTGCCCCTGCTGCTCGGCCCGGCCCGCCCGGTGCCGCTGTCGGCGGTCAACCCGGTCGCCCAGCTGACCGCGATCCTCCTCGTCCTGCCGGTGCTGCTGGTCAGCGGCGACCTGCTGACGCCGTCGGTGTTGCTGGCCGCCGAGTTGTGCCTGTTCCCGGCGGCCGGGCTGACCACGCCCCGGGCGGTGCTGGCGCGCACCTGGCCGCTGCTCCTGGGAGCGGCCGGGGTGGCGTGGGTGAACGTGCTGTTCGGGGCCGACGGCAACGGCTGGCTCGACGGCGCCGCCGTCGCCGTCCGGGTGCTCGCCCTGGCCCTCCCCGGCGTGCTGCTGATCGCGTCGACCGACCCGGTGCGGCTGGCCGACGCGCTGACCGTCCACTGGCGGGTCTCCACCCGCTTCGCCTACGGCGCGCTCGCCGCGCTGCGCCTGGTGCCGCTGCTCGCCGCCGAGTGGCAGACCATCCGGCTGGCCCGCCGGGCGCGCGGGGTCGCGGCCGGGCGCAACCCGCTCGCCGCGCTGCGGCTCTTCACCGGGACGGCGTTCGCGCTGCTGGTCGGCGCCGTGCGCCGCGGTGGACGGCTGGCCCTGGCCATGGACGCCCGGGGATTCGCCTCCGGCGCGACCCGCACCAACGCCCGCGGGTCGGTGTGGCGCCGCCGGGACACGGCCTTCGTCCTCGCCGCCGCCCTCGTCTGCGCCGCGGCGGTCGTGGTCGGTGTGCTGGCCGGCACCTGGGAGCCGGTCTTCGCCTGACGGCGCTAGCGTGCGGGCCATGGCCGGGGCGGTGCGGTACGTGGCGTTGCTGCGCGGCATCAACCTGGGGCGTGCCCGGCAGGTCGGCATGCCCCGGCTGAAGGAGCTGGTCGAGGCCCGCGGGTACGCCGACGTCCGCACCCACCTGCGCAGCGGCAACGTGCTGCTCGACAGCGCCCTGCCGGAGGCCGACCTCGCGGCCGACCTGGCCCGGGCCATCGAGGGCGAGTTCGGGTTCGCCGTCCCCGTCGTCGTCCGGACGGGCCGGGAGCTCGCCGCGGTGGTCGCCGGGGACCCCTTCGCCGGGGTCGCCACCGACCCCGCGCGGTACCTCGTCACGTTCATGACCGAGCCACCCGACCCGGACCGCGCCGCCGCGCTGCCCGCGGTCGAGGGGCCCGGCGACTACCGGGTCGAGGGCCGCGAGCTGTACCTGTGGCTGCCCGACGGCATCCAGCGGACGCCGCTGGCCTCCTGGAAGTGGGACGCGCTGCTCCGCTCGCCGGGCACGACCCGGAACTGGAACACCGTCACGAGACTTGCCGCCCTCGCGGGGGACGGCCCTTGCGCGGGGGAGTGACACAGGTCGCAGTAGGTTTGGCGGGCTGCACGGCAGCCCATACGAAGTTGTTGGCCCCGACCACTGGGGCCGCAGGATGCAAGGGGACCAACGCGTGACAGGGCAGGCGGCCGGACCGGTCTGGCCGTCGGCGTCACCCCCTCCGGCCCGGCCCGCCCTCGCCTGGCACCTGCGCGCGATCGCCGAACTGCCCCGGGTGCGGGCCGAGCTGCGCCGGCACTCGCTGGCCCATCCGGGCGCCGGCCCGGCGGCGGATGCGGAGACCGCGGCCGACCTGCGCGACCAGCTGATCCTCGCCTTCGACGAGATGGCGTCCAACGCGCTCCGCCACGGCGGCGGCACGGTGCGGGCCGCCGTCCGGCTGACCGAGGACGCCTACCTGATCGAGGTCTCCGACGAGGCCGAGGCCTCGCCTCCCTCGCCGGCCGTCGACCGCGACCCCAGCGAGGGCGGCCTGGGGCTGTACCTGATCGCCGAGATGTCCTCCGCGCACGGCTGGTACGTCAGCGACGGCGCGAAGCACGTCTGGGCGCTGCTGCCCCGGGCCTGAGCGTCAGCGCGGGTCGACCAGGTCGGGCACCCGCCGTGGCCCTGCTTCCGGCGGTCGTGGCCGGTCCTCCGGGTGCAGCCGGACGGCGACGAGGGCGATGTCGTCCTGCAGGCCCTCGGGCCGCAGGCGCTCGATGACCTCGTCGCAGAGCACCGCCAGGGGCTCGCCGGCCAGCTCGGCGACGGCCGACCGCAGGCGGGCGATGCCCTCGTCCAGCGGCAGGTCGCGGCCCTCGACCAGCCCGTCGGTGTAGAGCAGCAGCGTGGCCCCCCGCTCGACGGTCACCACCGCGTCGGCGCGCTCCGCCGTCGGGTCGACCCCCAGCATCAGCTGGGGACGCTCGTGGTCCAGCTGCTCGATCCGGCCGTCCGCGTGCAGCAGCAGCGGCGGCGGGTGGCCCGCGTTGCACCAGCGCAACCGGGTCAGCCCGGCCGCCCGCTCCTCGGGCGTCTGCTCGACCCGGGCGATCGCCGCCGTGGCCATGGTGTCCATGCCCAGCCCCTGCACGGTGGCGTCGAGCTCGTTGAGGACGGCGGCCGGCCCGGGCCCCTCCCGGTAGGCGATGCCGCGCAGCATGCCGCGCAGCTGCCCCATCGCCGCGGCCGCCTCCGTGTCGTGCCCCACGACGTCGCCGATCACCAGCATCGTCGCGCCCGAGGGCTGCAGGAACGCGTCGTACCAGTCGCCGCCGACCTCGGCGGCCTCCACGGCCGGTCGGTAGCGGACGACGATCTCGGCGTGGTCGGGCGCGGGCGGTTCCGTGAGCAGGCTCCGCTGCAGGCCCTCCGCCAGGCGGCGCTGCTGCTCGTAGAGCCGTGAGTTGTCCAGGGCGAGGGCGATCCGGTCGGCGAGGTCGCGGGCGGTCGCGGCGTCCTCGGCGTCGGCCATCGGCTGGTCGGCCGACCGGTAGACGCTCAGCGCCCCCAGGGTCCGGCCGCGCGCCCCCAGCGGCAGGGTGAGGGCCGTCTGCGGCGCCAGCCGCTCGAACACGTCCGTGACCTCGCCGTCGGGCAGGTCGCGGCCCACCGCCGCGGGCACGTCGGGCACGGTGAGGACCTGACCGGAGGCCAGCGCGCGCATGATGGGCGCCCCCGGGCCGATGGCGGCGAGTCGCAGCTCGGCGTACCGGGCCGCGTCGCCGCGCTGCGCCGGGTCGACGTGCCAGCTCCCGACGTCGCGCATCCGGCCGTCCTCGTCGACCAGGCTGACGATGGCCCACTCGCCGAGCACAGGGACCACCGACTCGGCCACCCGCTGCAGCGCGGAGGCCTCGCTCCCGCCGGCGCTGAGCGTCGCCGACATCGCCGCGGTCACGTCCGCGACGAGCGCGAGGTGGTCCGCGCTGCGCCGCGCCCGCTCCTCGGCCCGCCGGCGCTCGGTGACGTCGAGGAAGTAGACCGACAGCCCGTCCGGGCCCGGCCAGGCGCGCACCTCGTACCAGGACTCCAGCGGCGCCGGGTAGTAGGCCTCGAACACCCGCTCCTCGCCGGTCTCCGCCGCGGCCCGGTAGTGCTCCTCGAAGTCGCTCCCCACCGCGGCGGGGAACAGGTCCCAGATCGAGCCGCCGAGGAGCTCCTCCCGGGTGCGGGCGAGCACGCGCTCGGCCTCGGCGTTGACGTAGGTGAACCGCCACTCGCGGTCGAGGGAGAAGAACGCCGACTTCATGACCTCGAGGACCCGCGCGACGCGGGCGTCGCCGTGCCGCTGCGAGGTGGTGTCGAAGGCGGCGCCGAGCAGCCGCACTGCCACGCCCTCGTCGTCGGCGAGCGCGCGGCCGCGGGCCTGCACCCAGCGGGTCTCCCCGGTGGGCAGGACGACGCGGAACTCGGCGCCGTACTCGCCGCAGGTGTCGACGGCGGTCTGCAGGGCGTCGGCCACCCGGTCCTGGTCCTGGGGGTGGACGCGGGCCCGGAACGCCTCGATCGTCTCGTCGAAGGTGTTCCGGTCGTAGCCGAAGATCTGCACGAGGCGGTCGTCCCAGACGAGCCGGCCGGTGACCAGGTCCCAGTCGAAGCTGCCGATCTCGGCGGCGTCGATCGCCAGCTCGAACCGCAGCCGGTGCGCCTCGAACTCCCGCCCGAGCGCGGAGAGCTCCAGTTCGGTGGCGACGGAGTCCGCGAGCTGGCGCATGAGGGTGGTCTCCCCCTCCGTCCACCGCCGCGGCCGGTTCGCGTACGCGGTGAGCGTGCCGACGGGCGACCCGTCGAAGACCACCAGCGGCACGGCGATGAAGGCGCCCATCGTGCCCTCGACGACCAGCGGCAGGCCGGCGGTCCGGGGGTCGGCCGCCGCGTCGTCCACGACGAGGGGTGCGGTGCCCTGCGCGAGGGCGACCGCGCACACCGACTCGTCGAGCGGGATCCGCCGTCCCAGGCCGGAGGGGAGGGCGTGGGCGCCGACGACGGTCTGCACGTCACCGACGAGGGAGACCGACGCCCCATCGGCACCGAGGAGGCGGGCGGCGAGGCCGGTCAGTCGCTGCAGGGCGCGGGAGCCGAGGGCTGTGGGTTCGAGCCGCCGTACCGCCGCCAGCCGCCCGGCGGCGGTGGCGGTGAGCGGCTCGGGGGCGGTCACCGTCGGTTCCTTCCACGCGGACGAGCCGGGCACACACCGGTCCGGGGAAGAGCCGGCACCTGGTCCCAGCATCCCGGTCCGTGGATCCCCACCGGCACCGGGTGTCCTCTGGCCGGGGCGGGCGCCACCGGGGGCTTCCGGATAGCGCCCGCCCGTCGGCGGGAGGGGTGGTGGACGGCGGCATCCACCCGTGCGCGGGTCACGGACCAAGCGACGTCGTCCGGCGTCGCGCGCTCCGAGCGGCCGGACCGCGTCCCGGTCCGGGGGCCGCGCCGTCCTGCGGGGCTCGGGGGCCTGGCGCCGTCTGCCAGGTCGGGACCGGTCAGAGACCCGGGGACGGGACGTCCCTCTCGGGTACCGGGAGACCTGGGCCCCTCCGGGACGGATCCGGGATGCCGGGCCGGCGTCGCCGCACACGTCTGCGCCCCCCTGGAGGGTCCGCGCGCTGCCCGAGGGCAGTCGGCGGTGGGTCGAGGCGAGAACCGTCGTGCGTCGAAGTCGGTCGGCGGCCGGAGGTGCACCGTCGGAGAGGAGCCAGAGGCGGCCGAGGTCGGCCTGCAGGATCGGTGGCTCGGGGACCGAGTCGTCGGTCGCGGTCACCCGGGGAAGAGGGTGACCGGTCTCGGCGTGCTCGGGGAGTGCGGAGGACGGCGTCCAGCGGCTGGCTGCCGTGGTCGCGCAGTGCTGCTGATGCGGTGCGTCCGGGTCCTCGCAGGGACGAGCCCTAGGGGAACGAGCTCCATACGGAGCCCGGGGACCGGGAGCGCCGCGCCGGCGGTGGGGAACCGCGGGCCGGGCCGCACACCGGGTCACCGCGGGTCCGGACCGGTCCGGTGGCCACCGGCGCGATCCGGTGCGGGGACGGCCAGCCGGTGGCCCTGGAGCGTTCAGGCGGTCCGCTCGGTCTTACGCCGGGGACGGCCACTGCTCCACGGGGGACCGGCGGCATCCCTCGCGAGCCGGCCGACGACGCCGGACCGCGGGGAAGGAGCGCCGCGGCGGGGGAAGGCGCCACGGGCTGGACGGTGGGGGTGCTGGGCATCTCGCGCAGCACCACCGGAGGGTCGATCTCGCGCTGCGCCGGGGCGGCGGCGGGGCCACCCCAGGCGAGGAACTCCCCGTGGGGGCCGGAGCCCCACATCGCGGCGCGGCGTATCAGGCCGCGCAGCCGCCCCGGACGGCGGGCCGCCGGCCGGACGGGAGCGGAGGGGACCGCTGCCGGCCGGGGGCGCCAGGCGAGGTGCTCGCCCCGCGGTCCGGCACCCCAGAGGGCGGCCCGGCGCACGAGGTCGGCGAGCCCGGTCACGGGGGGCCGCTCGGGCTCGGTCAGTGCGTAGGCCCGCGGCGCGGCCGGGGCGGGACGGGCCATCGGCGCCGGCTGCACCGATCGCAGGGGGACCGTGCGGACGGCACCGGTGCGCGTGCCGGAGGGCCGGTGGGACGACGTCCGCCGCGGCTGCGGACGGCGCGCCGTCGCGGCACCGTCGGCGCGGTCGAGGACGTCGATCAGCCCGGCGAGGGTGCGGCCCTGCGGGCGGCCGGCGGAGTCGGCCGACATGGGCGCGGCGGTCGCTCGCTCGCCGTTCATGTCGCCTCCTCGAGTCATGTCCGCAGCCGGGGAAGGTGCTGCGGACAAGGAGAAAGATAGGGAGGCCGGCGTCCTTTCCCGGCCTTTCCCGACACGTACGCAGATGCGCGTGACCGAACCGTTGCGCAGCATTTCCGAATGGGTCGGTGACCGTTCCCAGAAAGCGGGAACTTGTCGACAACGAGCGCATTCCGAGCGTGGAAAGGCGGCAGAACGGGGCTGGTCACCCTCGGGGCCGCACGGCGCGCGCGGCGTGTCGGGGCGTTCTCCGCGTCCCGGACGGGCCGGAGTGCTGCGACGCGACCGGGTCGCCGCCGACCATTTCCGCGCCGGCCCGTGCTCGCCATCGCGGACGCGCTGGGAGGATCCCCCGGTGCCCATCCCCCTGGTGATCGACACCGACCCCGGGATCGACGACGCGCTCGCGATCCTCCTTGCGCTGGCGAGCCCCGAGGTCGACCTGCGCCTGGTCACCACCGTGCACGGCAACGTCGACCTCGAGCAGACGACCGACAACGCGCTGCGGGTGCTGCACCTGGCCGGGCGATCCGACGTGCCCGTCGCCGCCGGCGCTGCCGAGTCACTGGTGCACGCCCAGCCGGAGCGGGCCGGGCACGTGCACGGCGCTGCCGGCCTGGGCGGGGTGCAGCTGCCGCCGTCACCGGTAGCGGCGGACCCGCGGCCCGCCGTGGTCGCGATGGCCGAGCTGCTCATGACGTCGCACGAGCCGGTGACCGTGGCCGCCGTCGGCCCGCTGACCAACCTGGCGCTGCTGCTGCGCGTATTCCCCGCGGCGGCCGCGCGGATCGGCCGCCTGGTGGTCATGGGCGGCTCGGCCGGCCGCGGCGGCAACGTGACCGCGGCGGCCGAGTTCAACGTGTGGGCCGACGCCGAGGCCGCGCAGGCGGTCCTGACCTCGACGCTGCCCACCGTGCTGGTGGGGCTCGACGTCACGCTGCCCACCGTGCTCGGCGAGGACGGCATCGCCCGGTTCGCCGCCGCCGGCCCCGTCGGCGCCTCGGCCGCGGCGATCCTGCAGCAGTACCTCGACCACGCGCGCAGCTCCTACGGCACGACGGGCGTGGTCGTGCACGACGCGCTGGCCGTCACCGAGGCGATCGTGCCGGGCACTCTGGGCACGGTGCGGCGCGACGTGGTCGTCGACACCGGGCTGGGCTTCGGCCGGGGGCAGACCCTCGTCGACCGGCGCACGATCTCGACGGCGGCGACCGCGGTGGAGGTGGCCGAGAGCGTGGACAGCGCCGCCGCGGTGGAGTTCCTCGTGTCGCGGCTGGCCTCGCTGGACGCCCGCTAGCGCGGCTGGGTGCCCTCGACGATGCCCTGGGCGATCTCGCGGAGCTTGCGGTTGTAGCGCTGGGACGCCTCGCGCAGGATCTCGAAGGCCTGCTCGGCGTCGACGTGCCGTTGGGCCATGAGCACGCCCTTGGCCTGCTCGATGACCGCGCGGGAGTCCATGGCGATCCGCATGTTTCGGGCCTGCTCGCCCAGCTGCCAGTGCGCATCGGCGTTGGCCACGGCGACGGCGACGACCTCGGCGACCTCGAGCCCCGCCTTCAGGCTCTCGGGGGAGGCGAAGGCGGCGACCTCCGAGGAGTAGTTGTTCAGCGCCCCGATGGAGACGCCCTGGTAGGGCAGGGGCACCGACAGGGAGCTCCGGACGCCGGTCGCCGCCCGGACGTTGGCCACGTAGTCGGGCCAGCGCTCCTCGTCGTCCATGTCGTCGACGCGCAGCAGCACGCCGCCCCGGCCGGCGTCCATGCAAGGGCCGTAGCCCTTCTCGTACTGCAACTCATCCGCGGCCAGGGCCATCTCGCCGTGGTAGGCGGCGGTGAACGCCTTGTCGTTGCGCAGCAGGGTGATGGACGTGGCCTCCGCACCGGGGATCCCCGACGCGGCGATCCGGGTGATGTCCGTGAGGACGTCGTCCAGTGTCCGGCCGACCAGGGCGACGCGGCTCAGCTCGCGCAACATCGGTTCCACGGGCCACAGTGTGCCTGGTGACCGGGCGATCGCCCGCCCGCCGGTGCGCGCCGCACCACCATCGGTCAGGATGGGTGGGGCCGGGCAGGGGGCCCGGCACCGTTGCCACAGGGACGCGAGAGGGGGAGGCGATGGCCAGCGAGACGGCCGGCGAGTCGGCTCCCGAGTCGGCTCACGACCCGTGGCCGTGCGCGCCCGTCCCCTCCGTCCCCGGCGACGTCTGGCACTGGCAGCTCGAGGCGATGCACGTCGTGTCGCGCGTGCGCAGCGACCTCCGCGCCCGGATCGCGCACCCGTCGGTGTCGTCAGCCTCCACCGAGGACGCGCGGGACGGCCTGCTGCTGGTCTTCGAGGAGCTGGCCTCCAACGCGCTGCGGCACGGCGGAGGTGACGTGCGCGCCCTGGTCGTGGCCGGTCCCGGTGGCTGGCTGCTCGACCTGAGCGACGAGGCCCCCGAGCGCCCGCCGGTGCCCGCCGTCGACCGCGATCCGTCGCTGGGCGGGATGGGGCTGCACCTGGTCGCGCAGCTCTCGCTCGAATTCGGCTGGGAGAAGCGCCCCGGGCGCAAGCACGTGTGGGCGCGGCTGCCCTCCGGCCGGGAGGACGTCGTCGAGCGGCGCCGCAACCAGCTGCCGGAGCCGCGCTCCCCCGAGATCCGCCGCGACTAACGGCCCGCGGTCCGCACCGCCTCCCGGAAGCGGGCGGCGTCCTCGCGCACCGCGGACATCGGGGTCAGCAGCTCGTCCTCCGCCACGGTCGCGATGGCGGCCCGCAACCGGCGATCGGCCGCCCGGGCCCGCCGCCGCGCCCGCATCCGCACCAGCGGGCGCGACACCAACGCCAGCAGCAGACCGGCCAGCAACCCGCCCACGACGAGCAGCGTGGGCAGTGGCAGCCCTTCCACCCGGGGCAGCGGGACGACGTCGTCGAGCTGGAAGAAGCCGAGGACCACGAGCGCGAGCAGCCACAGCGCACCCGCCAGCGCCACCAGGGCGAGCAGCCACTGCAGGCCACCGACGGCGCGCTGCCACAGGGGCACCCGGTCGGAGCCGAGGTCGGTGCCGGCCACGGCCCGGTCCAGCCGGTCGGCCAGCTCGCCCTCCGACACCTCGACCGTGCGGCGGAGGTCGTCCCGCCAGGCCTGCGGGAGCCCCTCGCCGACCGTGTCCCGCGCCCGGCGGACCGCCGTGGTCACCCCGGCGAGCTCGACCGGGCTCGCCGGCGCGAGGGAGGTGCGGGCCCGCTCGTCGCCCAGGTGCAGCCGGGCGAGCGGATCGGGGCGCAGCTTCCGCACCCAGCGCAGCAGCGGCCAGCCGGTGTGGGCGACGCCGGCGCGCATCGTCGAGCGCTCCACGGCGGACGTGACGGCGGGGACGCCGGCCGCCGCGGCGAGCGCGTCGCCGAGGTCCTCGACGAGACCGGTGCGCGCCCGGCGCCCAAGCTCCGCGTCGCCGCCCTCGGCGTGCGCGCCGAGGGCGGCGGCCATGCCGCGGACGTCGGCGGTGAGCCGGTCGGTCGCCGCGCGCCGGGCGGCCACCCGGCGGGCCAGCTCCCCGCGCAGCTCGGCCACGCCGGCCCCGGTGCGGCCCGAGGCGGCCAGCAGCGGGACCTCGGCCAGGCCCTCGCGGTCGAGGAGGGCGCGGAGGTCGGTCAGGCACTCCTTGGCGGCGACGGCGTCCAGCCGGTCGATCTGGTTGAGCACGACCAGCAGCACGCCGGCATGCCCGGCGAGCGGCGCGAGGTAGCGGTCGTGGACGGCGGCGTCGGCGTACTTCTCCGGGTCCAGCACCCACACGAGGACGTCGACCAGCCCGACGAGGCGGTCGACCTCCAGCCGGTGCTCGAGCCGGACGCTGTCGTGGTCGGGCAGGTCCAGCAGGACCAGCCCGTCGAGGGCGGGCTCCGGTGGGTGCCGGTGCCGGCGCGGCACCTCCAGCCAGTCGAGGAGGCCGTCCGCGCCGTCCTCCCCCCACGTCGTGGCGTGCGCGACCCCGGTGGTGGGCCGGCGGACGCCGGGCTGGCTCACCTCCGCGCCGCTGAGCGCGTTGAACAGCGTCGACTTCCCGCTGCCGGTGGCACCGGCGAGCGCGACCACGGTCGCGTCGCCGAGCGCCGCGCGGGCCCCGGCCTTGGCGAGGAGGGCGCGGGCCTGCGGCACCTCGGGGACGTCCAGCCGCCCCTCGGCCACCTCGACCGCCTCCCGCAGCGCGGCGAGCCGGTCGGCCAGCGGCACGTCCCGGCGGCTCACGAGGCCGTCCGCCGGGAGGTGGCGAGGCCGTGCGCCGCGCGGCGCAGGGCCTCGGCCGCGTCGGCACCCGGCGCCGCGTCGTCCACCCGCTCGTCGAAGCGCGCCTGCTCGTAGCGGAGCAGGGCGTCGGCCCGCCGCTGCAGGTCCTCGCGGGCGCGGGCCGCCATCGAGCGGACGGCGGCGTCGCCGAACACCGCCTCCAGCACCCGCTGGCCGACGACGGTCGTCCCGCCCGCCACCGCGACCTCGCCGCCGACCAGTCCCCCGGTGTGGGCGAAGACGGCGATCATCACCACCGCACCGGCCCCGTTGATCCCCCACGAGAGGATCCGGGCGGTCGACCGCTTGTCCGCGCCCTGCTCGCGGACCAGGTCGAGCACCGCCCCTTGCCAGTCGCGCACCTGCGCGGCCGCGGCCTCCGGGAAGTCCGACGAGACCTGCTCGAGCTCCCGCTCGGCCCCGGCGAGGAGCGGCGCGCCGCCCGGCAGCGAGCGCCAGACGGTCACCGTGCGCTCGGCGGCCCGGTCCGCCTCGGCCCGCAGCAGGTGCTCCACGCTGCTCTCCAGCGCGCCCTGCAGGTCCTGCGCCGGGGTGGGCCGGCCGGTGACGGCGCTGACCACCCGGTCGCGCAGCCGGCTGACCTGGCCCTGCAGCGCCCGCATCCACTCCCCGGTGCCGACGAACTCCTGCCACCGGGCGAGCACCTCACCGCGCAGCAGGGTCCCGCTGCGGACGCCCTCGTCGATGCCCTCGTAGGCCGCGGTGTAGGCGGCCGCCGCCGCGGCGCGGAGCGCGTCCCCCGCGGCCGCCTGCTCCTCGACGGCGGCCGCGATGCCCCCGACCCGCTGCTCCAGGCTGTCCAGCGCGCCGGTCAGGGTCTGCCGGACGACGGCCGCGCGGGCCTCCTGGTCGGCGGCGAGGTCGTGCAGCCACGTCCGCAGCGGTGCGACCTGGTCCTCCGGCACGCGCCCGTCGACGAGGGGGCGCTCCTCGACGACGAACAGCCGGGCGCCGGACAGGCCGGCGCGCTGCAGCATGCCGTGCAGGTCGGCGGCGACCTCCCCCGCGGCCTCCGGCGGCACCCGGTCGAGGACGACGGCGAGCGCGGTGCCGCGCTCCTGCGCCGTCCGGAGCAGGTCCCAGGGGACCGCGTCGGCGTAGCGGGCGGCGGTGGTGACGAAGACCCAGAGATCGGCCGCCGCCAGGAGCTGCCCGGCGAGTTCCCGGTTGGTCTCGACGACCGAGTCGACGTCGGGGGCGTCCAGGAGGGCGAGCCCGGCGGGGACGTCGTCCCGGACGACGAGCTGCACGGTGCCCGGTCCCCCGTCGCCGCCGGTGACGCGGGCCAGCCCGGGGAGGACCCGGTCGCCGGAGAAGGCGGCCACGTCCGCCCGCGCGCAGACCAGGACGGGCGCGCGCGTGGTCGGCCGGAGCACCCCCGCGGTGGTCACCGGGCTGCCGACGAGGCTGTTGACGAGGGTGGACTTGCCCGCGCCGGTCGAGCCGCCGACGACGGTCAGCAGCGGGGCGTCGAGGTCCCGGAGCCGGGGGAGCAGGTAGTCGTCGATCTGGTCGCGGACGGCTCGGGCCGCACGCACGGCACCGTCCCGGCCGGGCGTGGCCAGGCCGAGGGGCGTCGTAGCCAGCTGGTCGCGGAGCGCGGCGAGCGCGTCCGGCAGCCGGAGGGGCGGGGCTGTCACACCAGGGTGACTGCCCCGTCCGGCGCTCGGCTATCCGCGACGGCGCGGCGGAGCGAGCTCGGCCCGCCGGGCGCGCTCCTCGCGCAGCGCCCGGAAGACGCGCCTGCGGACGCGATCCTGCTCCCGCTCCTGGAGGTCGAGGAACCGGATGGACATGATCCAGCGGGCGCCGCGGGCGTGGGTGCGGACGACCTCGGCCTTCGTCCTCGTCTCGCCGTCGTCGAGGCTGACGACGAGATCGAGCACGGCGCCGGCCTCGGGCGGCGCGCCGAGGCCCTCGAACTCGGCGCGCAGGCCGGCCTCGCTCAGGTCGATCGTCTCGCCCTTGAGCTCGATCGACCCGTAGCCGGCGACGACCTGCACCGAGATCCGGCCGCGCACCGCCTTGCGGCGCTGGCTGGGCTCCGCCGGTCCCACCTTGCGCATCCGCCACCGGACCACGGCGCCGGTCTCCACGTCGGTGATGACCGCCGGCAGGGCGCGCTGCGCCTCCTCGGTCTTCCAGAAGACCTCGACGCCGTCGCCGACCTGCACGACCACCTGCTCGACGTACTCGCCCGCGGAGGGACGCACGGAGATGAACTGGTCCTGGACGTCCTCCACCCGCGAGCTGACGGACACGCCTCGACCGGTGAGCGTGATCTCGGCCTCCGTCTGCTCCTCCGGGTGGTCGACGCCAGGAACGCTCGTCATGGGTCCTCTCCGATCGATACCGCGGGGGCACGGGTCGGTCCACCCGCTCCGCCACACCGCCCGGGGGACGGTAGCCCGCGGGTTCGGAGGTGCCCACGCGGCCCGGTCCTGACGCGCCGCGCGGCACGACCATCCCGAACGAATCGAAGAGTCATCGATCGCCCACTCGTGGTGAGGGCTGGTGGAGCGACCGGTCGTAGGGCACAGTGCCGTCCCGTGAGATTCCGGACGACGGTCGAGCTGGGCGGGAAGACGGCCACCGGGCTGGAGGTGCCCGCCGAGATCGTGGACGCCCTCGGTGCAGGGAAGAAGCCGCCGGTGACCGTGACGATCGGCGGGCACAGCTACCGCAGCACGGTCGCCGTCATGGGTGGGCGGTACCTGCTGCCGCTGAGCGCGGAGAACCGGGCCGCCGCCGGCGTCGCGGCCGGCGACGACGTGGAGGTCGAGGTGGCGCTGGACACCGCTCCCCGGGAGGTCGCGGTCCCCGAGGACCTGGCCGCCGCACTGGGGTCGGACCCGGTGGCCCGGGAGGCGTTCGAGCGGTTGTCCTACAGCCACCGGCGGAGGCACGTCCTGGCGATCGAGGACGCGAAGACACCCGAGACCCGGCAACGGCGGGTCACCAAGGCGATCGAGATGCTGCGCGAGGGCGGCCGCTAGGCCGGGGGCACGAACTCGTCGCCGTCGAGCCGGGCGACCAGGTCGCCACCCGGCGCGCGGGTCAGCGGTCCCGGCGGGCGTTGAAGCTGCTGACGAAGTCCCGGAGGCTGCGGGTCGGCCGCAGCCAGGCGCCGTCCGGCGGCAGCGCGTCGAGGCGCACGCGGT
>DASQTE010000307.1:0-15600 GCA_035642035.1 Blastococcus sp. | reverse complement strand
GCGACGCGGTAGCCGCCGCGGTCGTCGATCCGGATCGGCGGATTGGGGACGAGCGGGCGCTGGGTCGTCGTCGCGGCCGCGAGGTCGGCCGGCGGCTCGTCACCCCGGCGGCGGCGCGGCGGCACCTCCGGCCGGAACGAGGTCGGCTCGGCGTCGATCAGCGAGCGGGCGGCCAGCCACTCCAGCGGCGTGGGCAGGGGCTCGGGCGGTGCCACCGGCGGCGGGGTCACCGGCCGCGCGGTGGTCGGCGGGACGGCGGCCCGCGACCCGGCGCCCGGCGTCGCCATGGGGAAGTCCGTCGTCGGGGGCGCCGGCGGGACGGCGTCGTGCCGGACGTCCTCGCGAGGGCCGGAGGTGGTCGCCGACCAGAGGGGCGCGTCCTCGGCCGGCGCGGCCGGCGTCGCCCACCGGTCCTCCAGCGACGGGGACCACCGCTCCTGCGGGCGCGGCTGCTCCCACGAGGCGGTCGCCGGCTGCGCCCAGGTGTGCTCGGGCTCGGCCTCCCAGCTGGGCCGCCACGAGGGCGAGGGCACCGGCCGCGACACCGGCGGGCCGGCCGGCGGCATCGGCGGACGGGCGCTGCGCTCGACCCGCACCTGGTCGAACTGCCGGGTCTCGCGCGGCTCGTCCAGCCGGACGGCCGGCCACCCCCCGGTCAGCTCCCGCGGCGGCGCCTCCTCGGCCCAGCGGGTCGCCGCGTCGATCGCCCGGCCCGGGGACTCCGTCATGTCGGCGCCCAGCCGACTGGCCTGGGTGCGCATGACGATGCGCTCGATGAGCATCTCGCTGGACAGCTGCTCGGTGAGCTCGTGGCGCAGCCGGCCCATGTCGTCGCGGAGCTCGGCGAGCTGGCCGATCTCCGTCCGCAGCGTGGTCAGCTCGGCGACGTCGTCCCGGAGCGCGGCGACCCGAGCCACCTCGTCGCGCAGCGCCGAGAGGGCGGCGATGTCGGTGCGCAGCTCGGCGACGCGGGCGACCTCGTCGCGCAGCTCGGTGAGGCCCGCGAGGTCGCCGTGCAGGGCGTCGAGCTCGGCCCGCATGGAGTTCTGGGCCTCGCGGCGGAGCCCGCTCTCCAGCTCGAGCTCGTACTCGCGCCGGGCGGCCACCTCCCGGTCCAGCTCCTGCTCGTAGGTGCGGCGCAGCTCGTCCTCGCGGGTCCGGGCGGCGACCTGGTCGGTGGACCGGCGGCCGGCGGCGACGGTGGCGAGGACGAAGGCCCAGGCCACGCCCACGACCGCGAGCCGGAGCACCTGCGGGTTGTCGGTGAGGAAGACGGCGAGCGTCGCCGCGATCGCCAGCGCGAACCCGCCGGCCTGGAGCAGGGTCCGGCGATCGGGGACGCGTGTGCGAGGAGCGACGTCGTCCTCGCGCAGTGGCATGACCCCAGCGTAGCGGCGGAAGGAGCCGTCTTCCGGACAGGAATCTCACGTCGTGTCCGAGCTGTCGCCGACGGCGGCTGCGAGAGTGGCGCGGTGACCCTCACCCTGCTCGGCTGGCGCCGCCGGGTGGCCGCGCTGTACGCCGCCGCCCGGTCCGCACGGGACCCGGAGATCGGCTGGCGGACCTGGCGGGACGGCCGCGACGAGCTGTTCGCCGGCCATCCGGACTCACCGCTGGACGAGGCGGCGCGCGCGTCGTTCCGGGGGCTGCCCTTCGCCCCCTACGACGACGCCCTCCGGTTCGAGACCCAGGTGCTCCCGGCCGCACCGCAACGGCTGGAGGTGCCGACCGCCTCCGACGGCGTCGTCCCCTTCGAGCGGATCGGCGTCGTGGAGCTCACCGGCATCGGGCGGCTGGACGTGTGGTGGCTCGACAGCTACGGGGGTGGGGTCTTCCTGCCGCTCCGCGACGGGACGGCCGGCAGCACGACGTACGGCGCCGGCCGCTACCTGCTCGACACGGTCAAGGGCGCCGACCTGGGCGGCGACGACGCCCGGCTGGTGGTCGACCTCAACTTCGCCTACCACCCGTCGTGCACGTACGACCCGCGCTGGTCGTGCCCGCTGGCCCCGGAGGGGAACCGGGTGTCGACGCCGGTCGCCGCCGGGGAGCAGCTGCCCCCCGGCGGCTGGTACTGACCCGGAACGGTCCTTTCTCAGCCTTGCGCGAGGGCCCCGTCGGAGCTGAAGACCAGGCCGATAGAGACCTCGCCCTGCTGGATCGCGGCCTTGGTCAGCGGGCCACCGGCGTCGAGCTCGCGGAAGCTGTCGAACTGCAGCCCGTAGGTCTCCTCGAGCCCGGGCTGGCAGAACGGCCGCTCGGGGCACTCGGCCGGGCCACCGAGCACCAGCGAGCCGTCGTCGCAGGCCTCGGCCAGCTCCGACAGCGTGCTGACGCCGAGCTCGTCGGCGAACGCCTGGGTGACGGCGAAGGCGTTCTGGTCGGCGGCCTCGGACGGCTCCCCGAAGACGAGGCCGTTGGACTCGGCCAGCGGCGTGAGGGCCTGCACCGTCGCGTCGACGTCGCCGGAGGCGACCTGCGTGGCGTCGTCGCCCTCGAGGAACTCCGTCACCGTGGACAGGTACTCCGGGAACACCTGGATCTGGCCGTCCTTGAGCGCCTGCAGGTACAGCTCGCGGTTGCCGACCTCCTGGACCGAGGCGTCGAAGCCCGCGGCGGTGAGCACGTCGGCGTAGATGGTGGCCAGCACGGTCGACTCGGTGAAGTTGCCGCCGCCGACGACGATCGCGCCGCTGCCCTGCTCCAGGCCCTCGGTGACGCCGCTCTCCTCGACCCAGCCCGCCGCCACGTCCTCGGCGCTCTGCCGGTCGACGTCGACGGCGGCGTTGAGCTCGATGAGGTCGTCGGTGGTCAGCGCCGCGGAGACCGCGTTGAGCGCCGGCAGGAGCGCCGGGGAGGCTGCGGCGGTGGCGGCGTTCACCGCCGGGATGACGTTGTCGGCGTTCTGCAGTCCCTGGTCGTCCTCGAGCACGACGAGCTGGTCGCCCTCGACCGGGGCGCAGGCCTCACCGGAGGCCGCGCCGCCGGTGCTGCCGCCGTCGTCGGAGCCGGAGGAGCCGGACTCCCCGCAGGCCGCGGTGAGGGCCACCGCCATGGCGAGAGGAGCAATGATCCGGAAACGCGCGCGCATGCTGCCCGCCTTCTGTGTCCCGTGGCCGCCCTGCTGCAACCACGCGTGTCTGGCGGGAGGAACCCCCGCGGCGTCATCGAACACCGTGGATTGCACACAACGCAATCGGGTTCGCGCTTCGTTGCCGACCGGTGACCTGACCTGCGGTCAGAGCGGCATTCCGGCTGCGGTGGGCTCCGGCTCCGTGACGGTGCGTCGCTGGGGGGAGGTGAACGGGAGCCTCCGTGGACCCGGCGTCACCGCCCAGGACACGATCACCAGCAGCAGCTCGGCGAGCAGGGCCAGCGCGGCGATGAGGATCGCGCCGGCGATGATCTGGCCGTAGTCCTGCTGGCCGAAGCCGAGGGTGACGATGCGGCCCAGGCCCCCGCCGCCGACGAGCGCGGCCAGTCCCGCGGTCGCGATGACCTGCACGGCCGCCGTCCGGACGCCGGTCATGACCAGTGGGAGCGCCTGGGGGAGCTCCACCCGGCCGATGACCTGCCACCGGCTCATGCCCATCCCCCGGGCCGCCTCGCGGATGTCCGCGTCGACCCCCCGGAACCCGACGTAGGTGTTCGTCAGGATCGGCGGGAACGCGAAGACGGCCAGGGCGATCGTCGTCGCCTCGTTGCCGAAGCCGATCGGGCTGACGGCGAACAGCGTCAGCAGAGCCAGCGTCGGGACGGCGCGGCTCACGTTGGACAGGACGACGACCGATCCGCTCCCCCGCCCCGACGTGCCCAGCGCGACGCCGAGCGGGAACGCGAACACGAAGGCGCCGAGCACCGCGACGACCGAGATCGCCAGGTGCTCCCCGAGCAGCTCGAGGATGCCGCCGGGACGGGTCCAGTTGAGCGGGTCGTTGAGGTAGACCAGCGCCTCGGAGAACCCGTTCACGACCGTGCCGTCCGCGCCCACGGAGTCAGCACCCGTTCCAGGCCGGCGAGCAGCAGGTCGGCGACGAGGGCGAGGAGTACGCAGGCGACTGCGCCGGTCACGATCTCGGCCCGGTAGAAGTTGGCGTTGAACCCGCCGTAGATCAGCTGCCCGAGCCCGCCGTGCCCGACGAGCACGCCGACGGTGACGAGCGCGACGGTCGAGACGGTGGCGATCCGCAGCCCGGCCATGAAGGCCGGCAGGGCCAGCGGGAGCTCGATCTGGACGAACCGGCGCGCGCTCCCGTAGCCCATGCCGCGCGCCGCCTCCTGGACGTCGGCAGGCACGCCCTGCAGGCCGACCAGGAAGTTGCGCACGAGGATGACCAGCGAGTACGCGGTCAGCCCGATGAGCACGGTGGTCGCGCTGAGGCCGGTCAGGGGGAAGACGAACGCGAACATCGCCAGCGACGGGATCGTGTAGACGATCGTCGACAGCCCGAGGACCGCGCCCCCGAGCAGCCGGCTCCGGCGGGCCAGCAGCGCCAGCGGCAGGGCGATCAGGGAGCCGATCAGGACCGCGCCGATGGTCAGCCGGACGTGCTCGCCCAGATAGCCCATGATGGTGTCCCAGTTGTCGACCACGTAGGAACCGTCGAACCAGGGATTGGGCGCGGCATCAGCCGCAAGCACCGTCCCTGCGTCCGCGCTCAGCACCGGGCGCTCGCCAGGAAGGTCACCTCGTGAACGCTACTGCGCAGGCCGCCGGCACGAGTACCGCCGCGGAGATCCGGCTCGAGCGCATCAGCAAGGTCTTCGCCGACGGCACGGTCGGCGTGGCCGAGCTCGACCTGACCTTCGCCGCGGGCGAGCTCACCGTCCTGGTCGGGCCGTCGGGGTGCGGCAAGACGACCACGATGAAGATGATCAACCGGCTGATCGAGCCGACCACCGGGCGCATCCTGATCGACGGGGACGACGTCACGCGGGCCGATCCGGACGAGCTGCGCCGGCGGATCGGCTACGTCATCCAGAGCATCGGCCTGTTCCCCCACCAGACGGTGCGCACCAACGTCGGCACCGTGCCGCGGCTGCTCGGCTGGGACAAGGCCCGCACCCGGGCGCGCGTCGACGAGCTGCTGACCACCGTGGGTCTCGACCCGGCGGTGCACGGCGACCGCTACCCCGCGCAGCTCTCCGGCGGCCAGCGCCAGCGGGCCGGAGTGGCCCGCGCCCTGGCCGCCGACCCGCCGGTGCTGCTGGTCGACGAACCGTTCTCGGCGGTCGACCCGGTCGTCCGCGAGCGGCTGCAGTCGGAGTTCCTGCGCCTCCAGCACACGGTCCGCAAGACCATCGTCTTCGTCACGCACGACATCGAGGAGGCCGTGCGGCTGGGCGACCGGATCGCGGTCATGAGCCAGGGCGGGCACGTCGAGCAGTTCGCCACCCCGGCCGAGCTGCTGGGCCGGCCGGCCAACGCCTTCGTGGCCGACTTCGTCGGCTCCGACCGCGGGCTCAAGCGCCTGGCCGTGACCGGGATCGACGCCGCGGACCTCGAGCAGCCGCCGGTCGTGCACGTCGCCGACGGTCTCGCCGACGCCCGCGCCGCCATGGATCAGGGTGGCGCCCGGTGGGCCGTCGTCCTGGACGACGCCGGGAGCCTGCACGGATGGCTCTCGGCCGAGCGCGCCGGCGGGTCGGGCACGGTCGGGTCCGTGGCCCCCCGGATGGAGGCGTGGGTGCCGGCGGACGCCTCGCTCAAGACCGCGTTCGCCACGATGCTGCAGCACGAGGCGGGCTGGGTGGCGGTGCTCGACGGCGACCGGTTCCTGGGCGTCCTGACGCCGGAGTCGCTGCACGCCGCCCTGCGCCGCTCGGTCGACGGCGCGGTCCCCGAGACCGCCGGGGCCTCGCAGGCCTAGGCGCTCACCCCGGGGGCGGGTTCGTCGTCCGTCGAGCTGGGCGGGACCCGGCAGGCGTTCTCGAGCGCCAGCGCCGCGGCCACCAGGCCCACCGAGCTGACCACGCCGATCAGGGCGGCCACCGTGTCGCCACCGGCCGCCTGCAACTGCCCCACCTCCGGGCCGACGTGCACGAGGACACCCGTCCAGACGCCGGCGAAGACGGCGCCCACGTAGGCGCTGGCCTGGGCGAGCACCGCCAGCCGGGCGACGAGCATGGGCTCGACCGGCCGCACGGGGACGTCGCGGGACGCGGTGGCCGGCGCCGCGGTGCGGGTCCGGGCCTCGCGCAGGGCGGTGAGCCGGGCCTTGAGCGTGCGCGCCCCGAGCGCCTCGGCGACCGCGAGGACCGCCAAGGGCGCGGGCAGCCACCACTCGAGGGCCGGGAGGCTGCCGTACCAGGCGCGGACCAGCAGCCAGGAGGCGACGGCGAGGCCGGCGGCGAGGACGACGAGGTCGCGACGGCGGATCGGGGTCAATGCAGATGGTCCCATCGCGTGACCGCCAGCTTCTCCTCGGCGGGCAGGGCGGCGAGCAGGTCGGCCACCTTGCCCCTGCCGGGCAGCTCGGCGCCCGGTTCGAGGGTCGCCCACGGCAGCAGCACGAACGCCCGCTCGTGCGCCCGCGGGTGCGGCAGGGTCAGCCTCGGGTCGTCGGAGACCACCGGCGTCCCGTCGTCCTCGGTGACCGCGACGACGTCGACGTCGAGGGTGCGCGGCCCCCAGCGCACCTCACGGGTGCGGCCGGCGGCCTGCTCCAGCTCGTGCGCGCGGGCCAGCCAGCCGGCGGCGTCCCGCGGGCCGCGGACCACCACGACGGCGTTGAGGTACGGCGGCTGCTCGACCGGCCCCCAGGGCGGGGTCTCGTACAGGGTCGAGCGGGCGACGAGGCCGTCGTCCTTGAGCGCGGTGATGGCGGCGCGGATCGCGCCGGCCCGGTCACCCAGGTTGGCGCCGAGGGAGAGCACCGCCCGGGTCACGCACCCTCCTCGACAGCGCTCGTCGGGCGCGTGGCCACGGGTGCTCCGTCACTGCGTGAGCTCGCAAGCTCGCTCACGGGCTCTCTCTCCGGATGGTGACGGTGACGTCGTCGAAGGGCACCCCGAGCTCGGCCTGCGGCTTGTGCACGGTGATCTCGACGGCGCCCACCAGGGGGCTGGCCAGGCAGACGTCGGCGAGGCGCTGCGCCAGGGTCTCCAGCAGGTTCACCGGCTCGCCGGACAGCACGGCGTACAGCTGCTGGGCCAGCTCGGCGTAGTTCACCGTACGGTCGAGGTCGTCCCCGGCGGCGGCCGGGCGCGTGTCGAGCTCCAGGACGGCGTCCACGCGGAACATCTGCCCGCGCTCGCGCTCGAAGTCGTAGACCCCGTGCCGGCCGTGCGCCCGCAGCCCGCGCAGGGCGATCCGGTCCGGTACCTCAGCCACGGCCGGTCCCCCGGGCCGCGCGGACGGCCTCGACGGTGCGGACGGCGTCGACGGAGGCCGCCGCGTCGTGCACCCGGACCCCCCAGACGCCGGCCTCCGCGGCCATCACCGTGGTGGCGAGCGTGGCGTCGTCCCGGAGCTCGGCGGGGCGGGGGCTTCCGTCGGGACCGGCGAGCAGCCGGCCCAGGAAGGTCTTGCGGGACGAGCCGACCAGCACGGGGAGGCCGAGGCCGACCAGCCGGTCGAGACCGGCGAGCAGGGCCCAGTTGTGGTCGGCGTTCTTCGCGAAGCCGAGCCCGGGGTCGAGGACCAGTTGCTCGGGGGCGACCCCGGCGGCGACGACGTCCTCCACCCGGGCCATGAGCTCCGCGCACACCTCGGTGACGACGTCGCCGTACTGCGCGGCCGCGTACATCTCCCGGCTGTGGCCGCGCCAGTGCATGAGCACCCACGGGACGCCGGCCTCGGCGACGAGCTCGGCCATGTTCTTGTCGGCGAGGCCGCCGCTGACGTCGTTGACCAGGGTCGCGCCGGCATCCAGGGCGGCCTCGGCCACCTCCGCGCGCGTGGTGTCGACGCTGGTCCGCACCCCGGCGGCGGTCAGCTCGCGGACGACCGGCACGACCCGGCGGCACTCCTCGTCGGAGTCGACGCGGTCCGCGCCCGGCCGGGTGGACTCGCCGCCCACGTCGACGTAGTCCGCGCCGGCCGCGTGCATGTCCAGGCCGTGCGCGACCGCCGTCGCGGCGTCGGCGAAGCACCCGCCGTCGGAGAAGGAGTCGGGAGTGACGTTCAGGACGCCCATCACGGCGCACCGCCCGGGACGCGGGAGCGCGATCACCCCCGCGTCACTTCCCCAGCACGAGGCTCATCGCCTCGTTCCGCGTCGCCACGCTGTCGCGGAACATGCCGCGCACCGCCGAGGTGACCGTCGTGGAGCCGGGCTTGCGGATGCCCCGCATCGCCATGCACAGGTGCTCGGCCTCGATGACGACGATCACGCCCCGGGGCTTGAGGACGTCGTTCAGCGCGTCCGCGATCTGCCGGGTCATCCGCTCCTGCACCTGCGGCCGGCGCGCGAACACCTCCACCAGCCGGGCGAGCTTGGACAGGCCGGTCACCCGGCCGTCCTCCGCCGGGATGTACCCGACGTGGGCCAGCCCGTGGAAGGGCACCAGGTGGTGCTCGCACGTGGAGTACATCGGGATGTCCTTGACCAGGACCATCTCGTCGTGGTCCTCGGCGAAGGTCGTCGCGAGGATGTCGTAGGGGTCCTGCCCGAGGCCCGCGAAGATCTCGCTGTAGGCGCGCGCCACCCGCTGCGGGGTCTCCTGCAGGCCCGGCCGGTCCGGGTCCTCGCCGACCGCCAGCAGCAGCTCGCGCACCGCGGCGGCGGCCCGCTCGTGGTCGACCTGGCCGACAGAGCGCATGCCACCAGGACCGACCTCGTCGGGGAGCTCCGTCATCGCTGAGCGGGCGCTCCGACGTCGCCCACGGGCGTGCTGCTCCCGCTCGGGTGGCCGTTGCCGTTCTGCGCGGCCACCTCGGCAGGGGTGAGCACCGGGGGCTGGTCGGACGGCGTCCGCTTCCCGAACCCGTTGTAGGGCGCGAGCGAGGGCCGCTTGGTGACCGGCGAGCAGATGCGGGCCATGTCCTCCTTGGAGAGCGTCTCCTTCTCCATCAGCTCGAGGACGAGCTGGTCGAGGACGTGCCGGTACTCGACCAGGATCTCCCAGGCCTCGTCGTGGGCGGCCTCGATCAGCGCGCGGATCTCCGCGTCGATGTCGGCGGCGACGGCCTCGGAGTAGTCCGGGCGGGAACCCATGTCGCGGCCGAGGAACGGCTCGGCGGCGTCGCTGCCGTACTTGACCGCGCCGAGCTTGGCGCTCATGCCGTACTGGGTGACCATCGCGCGGGCCATCGTCGTGGCCTTCTCGATGTCGTTGCCGGCACCGGTCGTCGGCTCGTGGAAGACCAGCTCCTCCGCCGCGCGCCCGCCGAGGGCGTAGGCGAGGGTGTCGATCATCTCGGAGCGTGTCTGCGTGTACTTGTCCTCGGTCGGCAGCACGAGCGTGTGCCCGAGCGAGCGGCCGCGGGGCAGGATCGTGACCTTGTGCACCGGGTCCAGGTTGGGCAGCGCGTGTGCCACGAGGGCGTGCCCGCCCTCGTGGTAGGCGGTGACCTTCTTCTCCTTCTCGCTCATCGCCCGCGTCTTCCGCTCGGGGCCGGCGATGACGCGGTCGATCGCCTCCTCGAGGGTGGCGTCGGTGATCAGCGAGCCGTTGGTGCGCGCGGTGAGCAGCGCGGCCTCGTTGAGCACGTTGGCCAGGTCGGCGCCGGTGAAGCCGGGCGTCCGGCGGGCCACGGTCTCGAGGTCGACGTCGGGCGCGAGCGGCTTGCCCTTGGCGTGCACGCTCAGGATGGCCTTGCGGCCGAGCAGGTCGGGCCGGTCGACGGCGATCTGCCGGTCGAAGCGGCCGGGGCGCAGCAGCGCGGGGTCGAGGATGTCGGGCCGGTTCGTCGCGGCGATCATGATCACGCCGCCCTTGACGTCGAAGCCGTCCATCTCGACGAGCATCTGGTTGAGCGTCTGCTCGCGCTCGTCGTGCCCGCCGCCCATGCCGGCACCGCGGTGCCGGCCGACGGCGTCGATCTCGTCGACGAAGATGATCGCCGGGGCGTTCTGCTTGGCCTGCTCGAACAGGTCGCGGACGCGGCTGGCGCCGACACCGACGAACATCTCGACGAAGTCCGAGCCGGAGATCGAGAAGAACGGCACGCCGGCCTCGCCGGCCACCGCGCGGGCGAGCAGGGTCTTGCCGGTCCCGGGCGGGCCGAAGAGCAGCACGCCCTTGGGGATCTTCGCGCCCACGGCCTGGAACTTGACCGGGTTCTGCAGGAAGTCCTTGATCTCGTGCAGTTCCTCGACGGCCTCGTCGGCGCCCGCGACGTCGGCGAACGTCGTCTTCGGGGTGTCCTTGGTGACCTGCTTGGCCTTGGACTTGCCGAACTGCATGACGCCGCGGCCGCCGCCCTGCATGGAGTTGAACAGCCAGAACAGCAGCAGCAGGAGGATCAGGAACGGCAGGAAGCTGACCAGCAGGCTGACCAGCAGGCTCTGCTGGGTGACGTTGGTGTCGAACTGGACGGCGTCGGCGTCGCCCTGGCCGGTGACCAGGTCGTAGACGTCCTCGGACGCGCCGAGCGGGTAGGACGCGGTGATCTTGTCGCTGCCCTCGACCTCGTTCCGGAGATCGAGGTCGAGCGTCTGCTCCTTGTCGTTGATCGTGACCGACTCGACGTTGTCGTCCCCGAACTGGGCGAGCGCCACCGAGGTCCGGACCTCCTGGTAGCCCCCGTTCCCGCTGAAGAGGGACGAGAACGTCAGGGCGACCAGGACGACGAGGACGACCCAGAACCACACCGAGCGGAAGATCTTCTTACGTTCCATACACCGATGCCGGGCGCCGGGAGACCGGTCGGCCCGTCGACCCTCCTGATCGTCCGGGGACGCCGCTTGCGATCCGGGCGAGGACCCCGGCGCTGAGAGCAGCGTCGTCGAGATCGACGGTACACCGGCGATCCTGTGGAATCCCTGGCCGCGAGGCCCGCGTGCCCCGTGCGGGTTGCGTCCGCCTCAGCCGACGATCATCGCCGGATGGCTGTCCGACACGCCGCCGGCCGCCGGCACCTCGCGATGATCAACTCGCCTCAGGCGTAGACCTCGGGCTTGAGCGTGGCGATGTAGGGCAGGTCGCGGTAGCGCTCGGCGTAGTCCAGGCCGTAGCCGATGACGAACTCGTTCGGGATGTCGAACCCGATGTACTTCACCGGGACCTCGACCTTGACCGCGTCGGGCTTGCGCAGCAGCGCGCAGACCTCCAGCGACGCCGGCTGGCGACCGCCGAGGTTCCTCAGCAGCCACGACAGGGTCAGCCCGGAGTCGATGATGTCCTCGAGCACCAGCACGTGCTTGCCGGTGATGTCGCGGTCGAGGTCCTTGAGGATGCGCACGACGCCGGAGGAGCTGGTCGCCGAGCCGTAGGACGACACCGCCATGAACTCCATCTGGGTGGGCAGCTGCAGCGCCCGGGCGAAGTCGCTCATGAACAGCACCGCGCCCTTGAGGACGCCGACCAGGAGGACCTCCTTGCCGGCGTAGTCGTCGGCGATCTGCGCCGCGAGCTCGCGGATCTTCTCCTGGATCTGCTCCTCGGAGAGCAGCACGTGGTCGATGTCCGGGCCGTAGCCGTGGTCGGGGCCGAGGGCTCCTGTAGTGCGGACGGCGTCGCTCACGCTTCGGGCTCCTCGTGATCGGGGGGTGCAACGCCGCCCCGCGCCTCGGGGGGCAGCAGGACCAGCGTGCCAGACGCCCGGACGACGCCTGCGCCGCCCGGTAGATCGACCCGGCCCTGCCCGCGCCACCGCACGAGGAGCGCGTCGACGGCGGCCAGGTGCACCGCCTGGAGGTCGGGCACCGCCGCGTCCCGCAGCCAGAGCCGGAGCACGCGCCGCCGCAGCGCGGTCGGCAGCCCGGCGACGTCGGCGACCCGAAGTCCCTCACCCGGGGTCCACGACGCCGCGGCCAGCTCGTCGAGGGCGTCGAGGTCCTCGCGCAGCTGCCCGGCCGTCCGGGCGAGGGCGGCCGCCACCCCTCCGCCGAGGACGTCCTCGAGCAGCGGCAGCACCTCGGTGCGCAGCCGCGCCCGCGTGTAGGCCGGGTCCGTGTTCCACGGGTCGTCCCAGACCGGGAGCCCCTGGTCGGCGCAGGCCTCGCGGGCGGTGGCCCGGCGGACGGCGAGCAGCGGACGCCACCAGCAGACCCCGGCGGACTGCCGGACCTCGACCATGCCGGCGACCGACCGCGGCCCCGACCCCCGGCCGAGACCTAGCAGGACGGTCTCGGCCTGGTCGTCGAGTGTGTGCCCGAGGGCGACCCGGGCGCCGTGCTGCTCCGCGGCCCGGGCGAGGGCGTCGTAGCGGGCGGTGCGGGCCGCGCCCTCGGGGCCGCCGTCGTCGCCGACGTCGGCGTGGACCACCAGCACCGGGTCGAGACCGAGGTCGCACAGGAGGGCGGCGGTCCGGTCTGCGCGCTCCGCCGACCCCGCCTGGAGCCCGTGGTCGACGGTGACGCCGCCGACGCGCACACCCGCGTCGCGCGCCTCGAAGGCCAGCGCCGCGGCCAGCGCGACGGAGTCGGCGCCACCGCTGCACGCGGCCAGGACGGGCTGCCGCGAGCCGCGCAGGCCGGGGCGGACCGCGTGGCGGACCACCGCCACCGCCCGGGGAGGGCCGGCCATGTCGTGCGTCGCCGGGATCAGGCGGGGAGCGCCGGGCGGTTGTACACGCGGTCGACCCAGCGCTCGGGCGCGGTGAGCTCATCGATCCGCGGCAGGTTCGCCGGGCCCTCCCACACGCGGTTGAAGCCCTCCATGCCGACGAGCTCGATGACGCCGCCGACGAAGACCCGCCCCTCGGCGTACTGCTTCATCTTCTGCTCGAGGCCGAGCAGCCGGCGCAGCACCCGGTCCAGCGGGCTCCGCCCCTTGCGGCGCTGGGCGAACCGTTTGCGCAGCGTCTTCACCGTCGGGACGACGTCCGGGCCGACGCCGTCCATGACGTACTCGGCGTGCCCCTCGACCAGGCTCATGACGGCCGTGACCCGGTCGAGGACGGCCCGCTGCTCCGGGTCGCGCACCAGCGCCATGAGGCCCTCGGACTCCCCGTCGCCACCCCGGACGGCGTCGGTGAGGCTGCGGAGGACGTCGTGCAGGCGCTCGCGCAGCACGTCGCTGGTGAGGTCGGTCGCTTCGACGAAGGTCGCGATCTCCGCCTCGAGGTGGGGCTTGAGCCACGGCACCGCGGTGAACTGCAGCTGGTGGGTGACCTCGTGCAGGCACACCCAGAGCCGGAAGTCGGCGGGGTCGACGCCGAGCTTCCGCTCGGTCGCCACGATGTTGGGGGCCACGAGGAGCAGCCGCCCGCCGGTGCCGAAGATCTCGTACTGGCCGAGCACCCGCGAGGAGAGGAAGGCCAGGATGCCGCCGGCCTGGACGCCGGTGGCCCGGGATCCGATGGCGGTGGCGATCGGGCCCGGACGGGAGTCCTGCTTGGCGGTCAGCGCCTCGACGAGCGGGTCGAGGAGCGCGGCCATGCCGCGCGCGTTGGCGTCGACCCAGCCGGGCCGGTCGACGACGACGACCTCGGGCACCGGCCCACCGGCGACCGGGGTCATGCCGGTCAGCTTCTCCACGTGCGCGACGGCGACGGCGGCCGCCTCGTGCAGATCGCGGACGACGCCGGCGGCCTCCTCACGCGTCGTGGCGGGCCCCGCGCTGATCAGCCTGCGGGCCGTGCGTCCGGCGAGGTCCCAGTCGACCATCGAGGAGGCGCTGCTCATCGCCTCACCGTACGCGGACGTGCCGGTCGGGTGCCCTTCGTCAGCGGCAGCCGCAGCCGGCCAGCGCGGCGGCGACGTCGTCCAGGGCGCTCTCGGCGGCGACCTCGCCGACCGAGCCGTCGGCGACGACGGCGAAGGCGAGCAACCGGCCGTCGGTGGTCACGACGGTCCCGGCGAGGGCGTGCACCCCGAGGAGCGTGCCGGTCTTGGCCCGGACCGTGCCCGGCGCGGCGCCGGCATCCCCGCGGTCGAACAGCGTGCCGTCGTAGCCGGCCACCGGGAGTCCGGACAGCAGGGCCGAGGTTCCCTCGAGGCTGCCGTCGGCCGCGCCGGCGACCACCTCGGTGAGCACGCCGGCGGGGACCCGGTCGGACTGGGAGAGGCCGCTGCCGTCGGACAGCGCGACGCCGGTGGTGTCGATGCCCGCCGCGGACAGCGCCTGGGTGATCGCCTCGGCCCCGCCCTCGAACGTGGCCGGGAGATCCTCGGCGATCGCGACCTGCCGGGCCAGCGACTCGGCCAGCATGTTGTCCGACAGCGACAGCATCTGCTCCACCAGCCGCCCGATCGGCGCGGACTCGACCGTCGCCAGGGTCTCGGCGCCGGGGGGCGCCTCCCCGAGGACGACGGTGGCGCCCGGGGCGCCGAGCGCGTCGGCGAGCGCGGAGCCGGCGTCGATGCCCGGCTGGCCGCTGCGCGCCTGGGAGCCGGGGCTGACCCGCGCGCCGTCGACGGCGGTGGCGGTCACGGGCGCGGCGTAGGTGGAGGGGGCGTCGCCCACGCCCCAGCCCGGCGCGGTGAGCTCGCCGGTGAACAGCGAGCTGTCGACCACGATCCGGGTCACCGGCGTGCCGGCCGGCATGGCGGCGACGACCTGGGTGGCCAGGTCGTCGACGGTTGCCGCTCCCGGGTAGGACTGCGACGGCGCGGTGCGGGAGAGGGTGGGGTCCCCGCCGCCCACCAGGACGACCTCGCCCGGGCTGGCGCCCGCGACGACCGTCGTCTCCAAAGTGTCGGCCGGGTCGTGGGTCAGCAGCGTCGCGGCGGCGGTCAGCAGCTTCGCCGTCGACGCGGGGATGGCCGGGTCGCTGGCGTCGAGGTCGAGCAGGACGTCGCCGGACGCGACGTCCACGACCTCCGCCGAGACGCCGGTGCCGAGGCCGGCGGCGGTGAGCAGCGGCGTCAGCTGGCTGGCGAGGACGGTGGGGTCGGGGGCCGGCGCGTCCGTGCCCAGCGCCGCGAGCACCGGCTCGGCCTCGCCCAGGTCGGGGAGCTCCGCGTCGGGGACGTCGACCGCGTCGGGGCCGCCGTCGCTGCCGCCGCCACCGGTGAGGAGCAGGCCGACGCCGACACCGCCGCCGACGAGGAGCAGGACGAGCCCGATGACGCCCATCGCGATCCGTCGGCGGAAGCGGCCGGTCTTCGCTGTGACGATCGTCGAACCACTCGACGTGATGGTGCCCACCCCCCAGAAAGGCGACCCGCCGATTGCTGCGGGTCGCCGTGGGTCACACTACGTCCGTGCAGTTCGACGTGACGGTAGAAATCCCGAAGGGCCAGCGGAACAAATACGAGCTGGACCATGCCACCGGACGCATCCGCTTGGACCGGATGCTGTTCACCTCCACCCGCTACCCGGCGGACTACGGCTACATCGAGAACACCCTGGGCCAGGACGGCGACCCGCTCGACGCCCTGGTCCTGCTCGAGGAGCCGACCTTTCCGGGATGCCTGATCACGTGCCGCGCGCTGGGCATGTTCCGCATGACCGACGAGGCGGGCGGTGACGACAAGGTGCTCTGCGTGCCGGCCACCGACCCGCGCATGGCGCATCTCGTCGACATCAACGACGTGTCGGAGTTCGACC
>DASQTE010000306.1:0-13441 GCA_035642035.1 Blastococcus sp. | reverse complement strand
GGCGGTGACCAGCCCGAGGAGGATCGTGACGATCTGGCGGTGGGTGAAGACACCGCCGGCGTCGGGGGCGGCTGCCGCGGCGCGGGCGCCCCGACGGTCGGCCGCGGTCGTGCGCGTGGACTGGCTCATCGGTTCTCTCTCGCGGGGTGGAGGTCGGCGGCGGTGCCGCCGTCAGGGGATCCGGGCAGGGTGACGGCGAGGTCGTCGACCAGACGGCCGAACAGCGTCGTGAGCGTGGCGAGGTCGGCGGTGTCCCAGCCGGCGGTGGCCCGGGCGAGGTGGGCCTCCCGCTCGCGGCGCAGGACATCGAGGGCGGCGTGGCCGTCCTCGGTGACGACGAGCCGGCTGGCCCGGCCGTCGCTCTCGTCGGCCACGCGGCGGACCAGTCCCTGCTCGACGAGCGCCCCGACGTGCCGGCTGACCGTGGACGGATCGGCGTGGACGAGGTCGGCGAGCGCGCCCTGCCGCAGCGGGCCCAGCCGGACCAGCGGGAAGAGCAGGACGAGTGCGGCGCGGTCGCGGGAATCGGCGCGGGCGGCCTGGCTCTTCAGCGCGTGGATGACGCGCATGAAGCGGGGGAGCTGCTCGGAGAGGGTGCGCACCTCCGCGAGCCGGTCGGTCGGCGCGTGCTGCATCGCCGGTCACCTCCAGGATCGGAATCACATGCACGGTACAACCGGTTGTACGACGCAAGCAACAAGTTGCAGGGTGCACAGCATGTGACGTCCACGACCGTCGGCGAGCCGTCCCGGCGCGGAGTGGGACCCTGGAGTGCCCCGTCCGACCGAGAGGAACCCGAGCCCGACCGTGAGTGCCCCGACGCGCCCCGCCGAGGAGGCGGACCTCCGGGACCGGCTGGCCGGGCTCACCCTCCTCGACGAGCACCGCCTCCGGCGCCGCCTGGACGGCTTGCGGAAGACGCGCGATCCGCAGGCGCGGGCCCGCCAGCGCGAGCGGATCGCCGCCGACGTCGCCACCGCGGAGCTGCGGATCGCCCGGCGGCGTGCCGCCGTCCCCGCCGTGAGCTACCCCGAGGACCTGCCCGTCAGCGCCCGGCGGGACGACATCGCCGCTGCGCTCCGGGACGCCCAGGTCGTCGTCGTCGCCGGGGAGACCGGCTCGGGCAAGACGACGCAGCTGCCCAAGATCGCGCTCGAGCTCGGCCGCGGGGTGCGGGGCCGCATCGGGCACACGCAGCCCCGCCGGATCGCCGCCCGCAGCGTCGCCGAGCGGATCGCCGAGGAGCTCGGCACCCCGCTGGGCGAGGCGGTCGGCTACAAGATGCGCTTCAACGACCAGGTGTCGGACTCGACGCTGGTCAAGCTCATGACCGACGGCGTGCTGCTGGCCGAGATCGCCTCCGACCGGCTGCTGCGCCAGTACGACACGATCATCCTCGACGAGGCCCACGAGCGGAGCCTCAACATCGACTTCCTGCTGGGCTACCTCGCGCAGATCCTGCCGCGGCGCCCGGACCTGAAGCTGGTCATCACCTCGGCGACCATCGACGTCGAACGGGTGGCTGCCCGCTTCGCAGGACTCGGCGACATCGGACATGGCAGCGGCGCTCCGGTCGTCGAGGTCAGCGGGCGGACGTACCCCGTGGAGGTGCGGTACCGCCCCGTCGTCGACCCCGACGACGAGGACGCCGACCCCGACCGCGACCAGGTCACCGCGATCCTCGACGCCGTCGACGAACTGGTCACCGAAGGGCCCGGCGACATCCTGGTGTTCCTGGCCGGCGAGCGGGAGATCCGCGACACCCAGGACGCGCTGGCCGAGCGCGACCTGCCGGGCACGGAAATCGTCCCGCTCTACTCGCGGCTGTCGGCGGCCGACCAGCACAAGGTGTTCGCCCCGCACAGCGGACGGCGGATCGTCCTGTCGACCAACGTCGCAGAGACGTCCCTGACCGTCCCGGGCATCCGGTACGTGATCGACCCCGGGACCGCGCGCATCTCCCGGTACAGCCATCGCACGAAGGTGCAGCGGCTGCCGATCGAGCCGGTCAGCCAGGCCTCAGCCCGGCAGCGGTCGGGTCGCTGCGGCCGGCTGGGGCCAGGGATCGCCGTGCGCCTCTACACCGAGGCCGACTTCGACGCCCGGCCGGAGTTCACCGACCCCGAGATCCTGCGGACCAACCTCGCCTCGGTGCTGCTGCAGATGGCCGCCCTCGACCTGGGCGACGTCGAGGACTTCCCGTTCGTCGACCCGCCGGACCGCCGCGCCGTCGCCGACGGGCTGGCGCTGCTCGAGGAGCTGCACGCCCTCGAGGACGGGAAGCTGACTCCGACGGGCCGGTCGCTGGCGGCGTTGCCGCTGGACCCCCGCATGGCCCGCATGGTCGTCGAGGCGAACGAGCGCGGCGTGCTCGACGAGGTGCTGGTCATCGCCGCCGGGCTGACGATCCAGGACCCCCGCGAGCGGCCCACCGAGCACCAGCAGGCGGCGGATCAGCTGCACGCCCGGTTCTCCGACGAGAACTCCGACTTCCTGGCCCTGCTCAACCTCTGGCGGTACCTGGCCGAGCAGCAGGAGGCGCTGAGCGGCAACCAGTTCCGGCGCACGGTGAAGCGCGAGTTCCTGCACTACCTCCGCATCCGCGAGTGGCAGGACCTGCACGGGCAGCTCCGCGGCACCGCGAGGCGGCTCGGGATGACCGTGGGCGACCCCGCGGCCGAGCCGGACGAGAAGGGCATCCACGCGTCGCTCCTGGCCGGCCTGCTGTCGCACGTCGGCATGCAGGTGGAGCCGGTCAGAGGCCGGGACGGCAAGCCCGGCCGTCCGGGCCGGGAGTACCTCGGCACCCGCAGCACGAAGTTCGTGATCGCCCCGGGGACCCCGCTGGCGAAGAAGCCGCCGCGCTGGGTGGTGGCCGCCGAACTGGTCGAGACCAGCCGGCTCTTCGCCCGCACCGTCGCCCGGATCGACCCGGAGACGGTGGAGGAGCTGGCCGACCACCTGGTCAAGCGCCAGTACTCCGAGCCGCGCTGGGACGCCAAGCGGGGCTCGGTCGTGGCCACCGAGCGGGTCACCCTCTACGGACTGCCCCTCGTCGTGGGGCGGCGCGTGCAGTACGGCTCGATCGACCCGGTCGTCTCCCGGGAGCTGTTCATCCGGCACGCCCTCGTCCAGGGTGAGTGGACGACGCACCACCGGTTCTGGGCGGACAACCAGCGGGCGATCGAGCAGGTGGCCGCGCTGGAGGAGCGGGCCCGCCGGCGCGACATCCAGGTCGACGACGAGACCGTCTTCGAGCTCTACGACGCCCGCATCCCGGCCGACGTCGTCTCCACCCGGCACTTCGACCGGTGGTGGAAGGCGGCACGCCGGGAACGCCCGGACCTGCTCACGTTCACCCCGGAGAGGCTGACCAACGCGGCGGCCGCCGGGCAGGTCCGCGTCGAGGACTATCCCGACGAGGTGCGCCTGGGAGGCGGGCTGGGCGGTGGCCTGACGCTGCCGCTGTCGTACGCGTTCGCGCCCGGTGCGGCCGAGGACGGCGTCACGGTCGACGTGCCGCTCGCCGTCCTGGACGGCGTGGCGCGGGCGACGTCCGGGGAGTCGCTGGCCTTCACCGTGCCGGGGCTGCGCGAGGAGCTGGTGACGGCGCTGCTGCGCACGCTGCCCAAGCAGCTGCGCCGCGGGCTGGTGCCGATCCCCGACCGGGTGCGCGAGGTGCTCCCGAACATCGATCCCGGCGAGCCGCTGCTGCCCGCGCTCGAGCGCGAGCTGCGGCGGGCGACCGCCGTGACGATCCCGCCCGACGCCTGGGCGCCCGACCAGGTGCCCGACCACCTCCGGGCGACCTTCCGGGTGCTCGACGACCACCAGCGGCCGATGGCGACCGGCAAGGACCTCGAGGCGCTGCGCGTGCAGGTCGCCCCGACGGCGCGGGCGAGCCTGGCCCGGGCCGCCTCGGAGATCGAGCGCACCGGCCTCACCGCCTGGACGTTCGGCGCCCTGCCGCGCACGGTCGAGGTCCAGCGGGGCGCCCACGTCGTCACCGCCTACCCCGCGCTGGTCGACGAGGGGGCCACCGTCGGCATCCGCGTCGTCCCCATCGAGGCCGAGGCCGACCGGCTGACCCGGGTGGGCGCCCGCCGGCTGCTTGTCCTGGGGGCCGGCTCGCCGGTCAAGGCGGTCGTGAAGACGCTGTCGCCGCGCTCGCGGCTGGCGATGCAGTTCAACCCGGACGGCGAGATCCCCGACCTGGTGGCCGACTGCGTCGACGCCGCCGCCGACGAACTGATCGCCGCGGCCGGCGGGCCGCCCCGGGACGAGGCGGCGTTCGCCGCGCTGGTCGCGACCGCGAAGGGCGAGCTGCACCGGCTGACCGTCGACGCGGTGCAGAAGGTCGAGGACGTGCTCACCCAGGCGCGGGAGGTCGCCGTCGCGATCGGCGCGGCGCCGGCCCGTCGCGTGCCGGAGGCGGCGGTGGCCGACCTGCGGCGCCAGATGACGGCGCTGCTGCACCGCGGCTTCGTCGCCGCCACCGGACGGCGGCGCCTGCCGGACCTCGTGCGCTACCTGCGCGCCATGGCCTACCGGCTGGAGAAGCTGCCGGCGAACGCCGCGCGCGACGAGCTCTGGATGCGCCAGGTCGCGGCCGTGACGGCGGAGTACGAGCAGCTGCGCGCGCGGCTGCCCGGGAGCGGGGCGCCGGACGACGCCGTGGCGCGGGTGCGCTGGATGATCGAGGAGCTGCGGGTGGGGCTGTTCGCGCAGGGCATCGGCACCCCGCGGCCGGTCTCCGAGCAGCGCGTCTACAAGGCGATCGACCAGCTCATCGCCTAGGCCTCCTCGACGTCCGGTCCGTTCTCCCTGAGCAGGGCCGAGATCCGCTGCCGGCTGACGCCGAACAGGGCGGCGATGCGGCTGATGCTGACCTGCTCCGCCTGCAGGGCCGCCGCCTGCTCCCGGCGCCAGATGTGCCCGGCCGTGGACAGTGCGGCCAGCACGGTCGAGATGCGCTCGACGACCAGGGGCCGGTGCTCACCGGTCACGACGTCGAGCCACGGCCGGCCGGAGCGCCGCTCGACCAGCAGCTTCTCGGCCCGCGCGCGGGCCTGCACCAGCTCGTCCAGGCACCGGTCGAGCTCGACGACGAGCTCCTCGAGCGCGCGCTGGGCGACGTCGCCCGTCCCGACGGCGTCCGGCTGCGCGTCCATGCGGGTCTCCAGTCGTCCACGATCCGGTGGCACGCTACCGGATTGTCGCTGCCGGTGCGGCGACGTCCCGGCGGGCGACGCGCCGCCGACGCAACGGGCCTTGCAGACCCGTCGCCGGCGTGCTTGGTTGTGCGTGACGGAATCGTGTCAGAGCGGATACGGCCGGCCCCTCCAGCAGATCGGGAACCGAGCGTGTCGAGCCACAATGCCGCCATCGACCTGCCGCCGACGTCGGTCAGCATCCCGGCGGCGCGGCACCTCGTGCTCGAGCTCCTGCGCGCCTGGGACGTCCCGCACGACCGCGACGACGCCGCCCTGCTGGTCACCGAGCTGGTCTCGAACGTCGTCGACCACGTCGGCGGCGAGGCGAACCTGACCCTGGAGCTGCAGCTCTCCGACCGATGGCTGCGGATCGGCGTCGTCGACGGCTCCTCGATCCGGCCGGTGGTCCAGGAGCTGTCGATGGAGCGCCCTCGGGGGCGCGGGATGCGCATGGTCCAGCAGATCGCCGACCGGTGGGGGGCCGACGACCACCTCGGCGGCAAGCGGGTCTGGTTCGAGCTCTTGCCTCCCGCGGGCTGACCGGCCCGCTGGTTTGCCGCCGCGGGTGATCGGGGACCGGCCGGAGGACGACATGTTGGCGACAGAGAGGAACCGCGTGATGAGCGAGCCCACCGGAGAGGTCCACACCGCCGGGGAAGGCGTCTCCGACGAGGAGATGGTCGAGACCGTCGCCGGTCAGACCGACAGCGCGTCCGAGAACGCCGACACGGCCGGCAAGGACTGGAACGGCGACCCCAGCGAGGCCCCGGCCCCGACCGACCAGGCCTGAGACGCTCCGGACGCCGTCCGGCCCGTGCGGGGACGCACCAGCCGGACGGCGTCCGCACTGACACACTGCGCGGGTGAGCACGGACACCGCCCCGACCGTGACGCCGCCGGTGGGAGCCCCGGGCACCGCCCTGCGACCGGCTCGGACGGTGGTCCGCTGGGCCGTTCGGCACGGGCTGCCGGCGGTCCTCCTCGAACGGGGCGCGCGAGGCGGTGACCCCGTCGGGCGCCTGCTGCGGGACCCGTCCGTCCGCGAGGACCCCTACCCGCTGTACGAGGAGCTCCGTGCCCGCGGGCCGGTGTCCCCGGGCAGCATCGGGCTGGTCACCCCCTCGCACGCGGTCGCCTCGGAGATCCTCCGCTCCGACAGGTTCGGCGTCGGCTGGGACCGGTCGCAGGCGCCGCGGCTGATCCGCTGGGCGCTGGCCTTCGGCGAGGAGCTCGACGCCTCCGGCGTGGCCGAGCCGCCGTCCATGCTCGTCGTCGACCCGCCCGACCACACCCGCTTCCGCCGCCTGGTGAGCCGGGCGTTCACCCCGCGCGCCACGGCGGCGTTCGAGCCGGTCGTCCAGCGCACCGCGGAGGCCCTGCTCGACGCGCTGGATTTGCGCGATGGCGAGGTCGACCTCGTCGAGACCTACGCCGCGCAGCTGCCGGTGCTGGTCATCGCCGACCTCCTGGGCGTGCCCACGGAGCGCCGGGAGGACTTCCTGCGCTGGGGGGCCGCCGCCGCGGCCACGCTCGACCCGGGGCTGTCCTTCCGGCGGTACGTGGCCGCCGAGCGGGCGCTGCGCGCCATGCACGCCTTCCTCCGCGAGCACTTCGCCCGGCTGCGGCGGGACCCCGGCGAGGACCTGGTCAGCCGGCTGGTCGGCCTGCCGGACGACGAGGCGCTGACCGAGCGCGAACTGCACGCCACCGTGATGCTCCTGCTCGGCGCCGGCTTCGAGACCACCGTGAACCTGCTCGGCAACGGGGTGGTGCTGCTGGACTCCCACCGCGAGCAGTGGGAGGCGCTGCGCGCGGCACCGAGCGGCTGGGACGGCGCGGTCGAGGAGATCCTGCGGCACGACAGCCCGGTGCAGCTGACCGGCCGGACGGTGAAGGAGGCGGTGCCCCTGGCCGGGCGGGAGGTGCGCCCCGGCATGCGGGTGACGGTCCTGCTCGGCGCGGCCAACCGCGATCCCGAGGTGTTCGAGCACCCCGCACGCTTCGACGTGGGCCGCGCCAACGCCCGCGACCACCTGGCCTTCTCCGCCGGCATCCACTACTGCGTCGGCGCGGGCCTGGCCCGGCTGGAGGGCGTCGTCGGGCTCCGGGCGCTGAGCGAGCGGTTCCCGCAGCTGCGGGTCAGCGGCCGGCCGGTCCGGCGGGACCTGCGGACGCTGCGGGGGTTCGAGCACCTCCCGGTGACTCTGCGCCGGTCTCCGGCGGGCTGACCACGTCGAGGACGGCGGGACGCGCGGCACCCCAGCCGGCCCACGTCATCGGCACGAGCGCGGTCAGCAGCAGGACCAGCGGCCAGGCCCACCCGTCGGTGGCGTCGTGCATCGCCCCGAGCACGAGCGGACCGGCCGCCGCCAGGAGGTAGCCGAGGCACTGGGCGACGCCGCCGAGCCGGGCCGCCACCAGGGGCGTGGGGCTGCGCAGCACGATGAGGGTGAGCGCCAGGGCGAACCCGCTGCCCTGCGCCAGCCCGAACGCCGCGACCCACACGAGGGTGGCGCCGCCCGGGTCGACGAGCAGCCCGCCGAGGCCGACGGCGTAGGCCAGCGCCACGGCGAGGACCAGTGGCCGCTGCGTGCGCATCCGCCCCGCCTGGGCGGGGGCCAGCAGCGCACCGGCCGCGCCCACGAGGTTGGCCAGCCCGAGGAGCAGGCCGCCCTCGCTCGCCGGCACGCCCGCGTCGGCGAGCAGCGTGGGCAGCCAGGCGGCGACGGAGTAGAACTGCACGCTCTGCAGCCCGATGTAGGCGGTCACCTGCACGGCCAGCGGCTGGCGCAGCAGCGACCACGAGCCCTGCCCCTCCGGCAGCGGCGCGTTCGTCCGGCGGTCGTGCCCCGTCCCGGCCACCGGCAGCCACAGGGCCAGCGCCGCGAGGGCGAGCACGAGCCAGGTCCCCAGCGCCCAGCGCCAGTCCACGCCGAGCGCGCCGGCCAGCGGGATGGTCAGCGCGGCCCCGGACGCGGCGCCGATGTTGAGGGAGGCGGAGTACAGGCCCATCACCGCGCCCGGGCGGCGGAACTCGCGCTTCACGTAGGCAGGCAGCAGCACGTTCGCCAGCGCGATCGCCGCCCCGGCCAGCAGGCTGCCCGCGAAGAGCAGGGCCACCGGGGTGAGCAGCCGCAGCGCGATCCCCGCGGCGAGCAGGCCGAGGGACAGTCCGACCGCCGTCTCCAGGCCGATGCGCCGGGCCAGGCGCGGCGCCAGCGGCGCGAAGGCGCCGAAGCACAGCACCGGGAGGGTGGTCAGCAGACCGGCGAGGGCGGAGGACAGGCCGGTGTCGGCCCGCAGCTCGCCGAGGACCGGCGCGACGGCGACCACGGCCGGCCGCTGGTTGAGGGCGACCGCGACGATCGCCGCGACCAGGACGACGGAAGCGAGCCGGGTACGGCCATGCTGCGGGGCTCCCGGCCCCGTCCAGGGCACCGCCCCGAGCTTGCGAGGGGCGGGGAGGACGGGGTCCTTCTCCGAGGCGTCGGGGGCAGCGGGGTCCTTCATTCAGCCGGGGTGGGTGAGCATCCCGGCGCCGACGGTGGCGTTGGTCGCCTCGTCGATGAGGATGAACCGTCCGGTCACCCGGTTCCGGGAGTAGTCGTCGACGAACAACGGCTGGGTGGTGCGCAGCCGCACGCGCCCGATGTCGTTGAGCCCGAGCTCGGCGACGGCCGGGTCGCGGTGCAGCGTGTTGACGTCCAGCCGGTACTGGACCTCCTTCACCATGGCCCGGACCGTGCGCGTCGTGTGCTTCACCGCCAGGCGCTGCCGGGGGTGCAGCGGCGCGTCGGTCATCCAGGCCACCATGGCGTCGAGGTCCTGCGCCGCGTGCGGTGCGTTGGCCGGCCGGCAGATCAGGTCGCCGCGCGAGACGTCGAGGTCGTCGGTGAGCCGCACGGTGACCGCCATCGGCGCGAACGCCTCGTGAACCGGCCCCCGGGGACCGTCGATGGCGGCGATCGTCGTCGTGAGGCCGCTGGGCAGCACCTGCACCTCGTCACCGGGCTTCAGCACGCCGCTGGCCACCGTCCCGGCGTACCCGCGGTAGTCGTGGTAAGCGTCGGACTGCGGGCGGACGACGTACTGGACCGGGAACCGGACGTCGACCAGGTTGCGGTCGCTCGCCACGTGCACGTGCTCGAGGTGGTGCAGCAGGGAGGACCCCTGGTACCAGGGGGTCCGCGCGGACCGGGTCACCACGTTGTCGCCGTGCAGCGCCGAGACGGGGACGACGGTCAGGTCGGGGACGTTCAGCTTCGCCGCGAACGCGGTGAACTCGTCCCGGATGGTCTCGTAGACCTCCTCCGACCAGTCGACGAGGTCCATCTTGTTGACGGCGACGACGAGGTGCGGGACCCGCAGCAGCGAGGCGAGGAAGGCGTGCCGGCGGCTCTGCTCGAGCATCCCCTTGCGCGCGTCGACCAGGACGATCGCCAGGTCGGCGGTCGAGGCGCCGGTGACCATGTTCCGCGTGTACTGCACGTGGCCGGGGGTGTCGGCGAGGATGAACGTGCGCCGCGGGGTGCTGAAGTACCGGTAGGCGACGTCGATCGTGATGCCCTGCTCGCGCTCGGCGCGCAGGCCGTCGGTGAGCAGCGCGAGGTCGACGTAGTCGCCCTTGCTGGCGCGCTCGACCGCCTCGTACTGGTCCTCGAAGATCGCCTTGCTGTCGTAGAGCAGCCGGCCGATCAGCGTGCTCTTGCCGTCGTCCACCGAGCCCGCGGTGGCGATCCGGAGGATGTCCTTGCGGGCGAGGGCGAGGTCGTGCGCCTGCTCGGCCGCGCGCGAGTGGAGCGGGACAGCCATCAGAAGTAGCCCTCCTTCTTCCGGTCCTCCATGGCGGCGTCGCTGACCTTGTCGTCGCCGCGGGTGGCGCCGCGCTCGGTCATGCGGGTCACCGCGATCTCGGCGATGACGTCCTCGACGGTGGTCGCCTCCGACAGCACGGCCGCGGTGAGGTTCGCGTCGCCGACGGTGCGGTACCGGACGGTCTCCCGGCGCACCTGCTCACCGTCGCGGGGCCGGATGAACTCGTTGACCGCGTAGAGCATCCCCTGCCGCTCGACGACCTCGCGCTCCTGCGCGAGGTAGAGCGCCGGGATCTCGATCTCCTCGCGGAGGATGTACTGCCAGATGTCGAGCTCGGTCCAGTTCGACAGCGGGAACACACGGATCGACTCGCCCAGGTGGATGCGCCCGTTGTAGAGGTCCCAGAGCTCGGGGCGCTGGTTCTTCGGGTCCCACTGGCCGAACTCGTCGCGGAAGGAGAAGACCCGCTCCTTGGCCCGCGCCTTGTCCTCGTCGCGCCGGGCGCCGCCGAACAGGGCGGTGAAGCCGTGCTCCTCGACCGCGTCGAGGAGCACCGGCGTCTGGATGCGGTTCCGGGAGCCGTTCGGCTCCTCCTTGACCGTGCCGGCGGCGATCGCGTCGGGCACCGAGGCGACGATCAGCTGCACGCCGAGCTCGGCCACCCGCTTGTCCCGGAACTCCAGGACGTCGGGGAAGTTCAGCCCGGTGTCGACGTGCATGACCGGGAACGGGATGCGGGCCGGCGCGAACGCCTTGCGGGCCAGCTCCAGCATCACGATGGAGTCCTTGCCGCCGGAGAAGAGCAGCACCGGCCGCTCCAGCTCCGCGACGACCTCGCGGATGACGTGGACGGACTCGGCCTCCAGCGTCTCCAGCTGGCTCAGCCGGTAGTCGGGCGTCGTCACGAGAGCAGGCTCCGGAGGTCGGCGTCAGGACAGGCGTACCGCATCGACGAACCCCGTCGTCGAGGTACGGATTCCCGACCAGTGTCCGCTATCCCGCGGACCGCACAGCAGCCAGGACCCGCTCGGCCAGCTCCGGGCGGCAGACGACCAGGTCGGGCAGCGAGGGGTCGGGCTCGTTGTAGACCAGCGGTGTGCCGTCCAGCCGGCACGTCGTGAGGCCGGCCGCCCGGGCGACGGCGACCGGTGCCGCGGAGTCCCACTGGTACATCCCGCCCCCGTGCACGTACACGTCGACCTCGCCCCGCACGACGGCCACCGTCTTGTAGCCGGCCGATCCCAGCGGGACGAGCTCGGCGTCGAGGGCCGCGGCGACGGACTCGGCGACGGCCGGTGGCCGGGTCCGGCTGACCGCGATCCGGACCGGTCCGTCCGCCCGGGGAGGGAGCGCGGGCGCGGGGTCGGTCACCAGCACCTCGCCGAGCCCGGGCAGTGCCACTGCCGCCTCCGCCAGCTCGCCGGCGGACCAGAGCGCGACGTGCACCGCCCAGTCGTGCCGCCCGTCCTCGCCGTACTCGCGGGTGCCGTCGAGGGGGTCGACGATCCACACCCGGTCGGCGGCCAGCCGCCGCCGGTCGTCGGTGGCCTCCTCGCTGAAGACGACGTCGTCCGGCCGCTCGGCGCGCAGCACCTCGAGGATCGCCCGCTGCGCCGCGGCGTCCCCCGCGTCCCCGAGCGCCCGGCCCGACAGGTCCCCGGAGCGCAGCGCCAGGAGGACGGCGGCAGCGGCGTCGGCGGCCCGGGCCGCCACCTCGATGTCGGTCACGGGTTCTCCAGCGCGGTCGCGTCGCCCGGCCGGCGCGGCGGGCTGTGCTGCCCGGAGGCGTCGGTGATGGCGCCGAAGTAGGCCTGCGACTTCTCCGGCCGCGGCAGGACGAAGACGCCGCGCGCCTCGACGAGGACGGTGCCGGGGTCGTCGCCCCTCGCGATCGTGCCGGTGATCAGCGACTTGCGGCCGGACTGCTCGGCCACCCGGGCGCGCATCACCAGCCTGGTCTCCAGGGGGAGCGGGCCCCGGTAGTCGAGCTCGAGGTGGGCGGTCATGCCCCAGAGTCCCGCGGCCGCCGCCGCCGAGCCCAGCAGCTGGTCCATGAACAGCGCGCTCATGCCGCCGTGGACGAAGCTCGGCGGCCCCTCGTAGGCGACGCCGAGGGTGACCTCGGCGGCGACCCCGTCGCCGTCCCGGCGGACGACGAGCGGCGGGGCCAGCGCACTGCCGGTGCCGGTCACCGGGTTGAACACCCGGCGGCCGTGGACGATGTCGTCGAGCTCGGAGAGCTGGGAGGCCGGCCGGCGCGCGACGGCGAGCCGCTCGGCCGCCTGGCGGACCAGGTCGGCCGCCGCGCGCACCTCGGCGGCCGCCACCGTGGTGGTCACCGAGACCTCGATCAGCTCGCGCAGCGCCGTCCCCAGGTCGGTCGCGGCCGCGAGCGGCTCGGCGTCGGGGATGGTCGCGGTGTCGTCCGGAGTCACCAGCGGATCGTGACAGGGCCGTCAGGCGGGCCGGTCGCCGCCCCCGGCGCGGGCGTCGTGCGCGGCCCTGTCCGCCGGCACGTCCGCGGGGCCCGACCGGGGCAGGCGGACCGTGAACGCGGCGCCCTGGCCCTGGGACGTGGCGAGCCGGACCGAGCCGCCGTGCGCGGCGACGAGCGAGGAGACGATGGCCAGGCCGAGGCCGGTCCCGCCCTGCTCGGCGGTGGCGTCGTCACCCCGGGTGCGCGAGGCGTCGGCCCGGTAGAAGCGCTCGAAGGCGCGGTCGGCGTCGCCCGCCGCCATGCCCGGCCCCTCGTCGGCGACCCGCAGCACCAGCACGTCGGCGTCGTCGGCCGCCTCGGCGACGGTGACCGTCACCCGGGCGTCCGGCGGCGTGTGCGTCAGCGCGTTGGTCACCAGGTTCCCGACCACCTGCCGCAGCCGGCTCTCGTCGCCGATGACCACCGGGACGTCGCTGAGGGACTCGTCCAGGTGCAGGCTGATCGGCCGGTCGGGCTGCACGGCCTTGGCGTCGTGGACGGCGTCGCCGGCGATCTCGGCCAGGTCGACGGGCGCGAAGGTCAGCGGGCGCTGCTGGTCCAGCCGGGCGAGCAGGAGCAGGTCCTCGACCAGCAGGCCCATCCGGGCGCCCTCGGCCTCGATCCGCTGCATCAGCCGCGCGACGTCCTCCTCGCTGCGCACCGCCCCCTGGCGGTAGAGCTCGGCGAAGCCACGGATGGAGGTCAGCGGGGTCCGCAGCTCGTGGCTGGCGTCGGCGATGAAGCGGCGCATGCGGTGCTCGGAGCCGCGCGCCTCCTCCTCGGAGACCTGCTGCGCGCGGAAGGCGCTCTCGATCTGGGCCAGCATCACGTTGAGCGCGGCGGACAGCCGGCCCACCTCGGTCCGCTGGTCGCCGGCCGGCACGCGTTGCGAGAGGTCGCCGGCGGCGATGGCCTGCGCGGTCCGCTCGACCTCGGC
>DASQTE010000305.1:0-8136 GCA_035642035.1 Blastococcus sp. | reverse complement strand
ACACCGAGCCGCTCGACCAGGCACGGGCGACCTGCGCGGTGACCGCGACCGACACCGGCCGCACGTGGTCGGTCCGCATCGGGGCAGGCGTGGTCACCGTCGGAGCGGATCGGTCCGGCACCGAGGACGCCGAGCTGCTGGCCGACGCCGACCGGGACGGCTCGTGGATGCTCCTGGTCGACGGCACCCCGCAGTCGCACGTCGACCTCGACGACCCGACGCACCTCGAGTTCGAGTACGTCCGGCGGATGGGCCACGTCCTCGACCTCGCGGCCGAACCGGGAGCCCCCCTCGACATCGCCCACCTCGGTGGCGGCGCCCTCACGCTGCCGCGCTACGTCGCGGTCACCCGCCCGGGCTCCCGGCAGCGCGTCGTCGAGATCGACCAGCCGCTCACCGACCTCGTCCGCGAGCACCTGCCCCTCCCCCGCGGCGCCCGCATCCGGGTTCGGGCCGACGACGCCCGGGTCGGCCTCGCCGCCCTGCACACCACCAGCGCCGACGTCGTCATCTGCGACGTCTTCGCCGGCGCCCGCACCCCCGCCCACCTGACCAGCGCCGAGTTCGCCGCCGAGGCCCGCCGCGTCCTGCGTCCCGGCGGCGTCCACGTCGCCAACGTCGCCGACGGTCCACCGCTGGCGTTCGCCCGCGCGCAGGTCGCCACCCTCCGCTCGGTGTTCCGCCACGTCTGCCTGCTCGCCGAGCCCGGCACCCTGCGCGGCCGCCGCTTCGGCAACCTCGTGGCCGTCGCCTCCGACGTCGAGCTCCCGATCGACGGCTACGTCCGCCGCTGCGCCCGGGACCCGATGCCGTCCCGCGTCGTCCACGGGGCCGACCTCGACCGGTTCGCGGGCACAGCACGGCCGGTGCTGGACGCCGACGCCGTCGCCTCCCCCGAACCCCCGGCGGGCGTTTTCAGCCGCTGATCTCCGTCAGCGCCGTCTCGAACGCGACCAGGGCCTCCTCCGAGAACAGCACGAAGCGCACCTCCCGCACGTGCTCGACCGACGCCGACCGCACCGCCGCGACGGCCTGCCGCGCAGCGTCGTCGATCGGCCAGCCGTAGACCCCGGCGGAGATCGCCGGGAAGGCGACGGTGCGTGCGCCCAGCCCGTCCGCCACGCGGAGGCTCTCGGTGTAGCAGGACCGCAGGACGGCGGACAGATCGCGGGACGCCGACCAGATCGGCCCCGCCGTGTGCACCACCCAGCGAGCGGGCAGCCGCCCGGCCGTCGTCGCCACCGCGTCGCCACGGGGCAGTCGTCCGCCCGGCAACCGCGCCGCGATCGCCCGGCACTCGGCGAGGATCGACGGCCCTCCGGCGGCGTGGATCGCGCCGTCGACCCCACCGCCGCCGAGCAGTCCGGGGTTCGCCGCGTTCACGATCACGTCCACGTCGGCCACGGTGATGTCCCCGCGGACGGCCAGCAGTTCCATGGGATCGCTCCTCGGTCGGCGCCGCCCGTAGGGTCTACCGGCATGACCGTGCCCGCGAAACTGCCCCTGCGCCGGGACTCCCGCAACAAGGTGATCGGCGGCGTCTGCGCCGGGATCGCCCGCCGCTACGGGCTGTCCCGCAACGGGCTCCGCCTGGCCTTCGTGGTCTCGTGCGTGCTCCCCGGCCCGCAGTTCATCGCGTACCTGCTGCTCTGGCTGTTCATCCCCGCCGACTGACGCGGGCAGGCCGCGGTCAGCCGGGGCGGATCACCAGCTGTTGCCGCGAGGCAGCCCGCGCACGGCCGGGCGGACGTCGACCAGGTAGACGATCGCGGCGATGACGGCGGGGAGCCCGAACAGCGTCATCGGGTTCTGCTGCCAGAAGATGAGGAGCGCCGCGAGGGCGGTGATGCCCACCCAGGCCGGCTTGGTCAGCTTGCCCGTCGCCACGAAGCCGGTGGCCGGGCGGGTCAGCGCATCGACGAACGCCCACAGCGTGAGGCCCTGCGCCCCCACGTAGAGCACGAGCAGCAGCAGCCCGTCGAACGTCAGCATGCCCCGAGCCTACCCGCCGGGCAGCGCCCGACCCGGGAATCCGGACCCCGCGCGGGCCGCACGAGCGCCCTCCGGACGCGACAGGGCCCCGGAGCGCTGCTCGCAGCTCCGGGGCCCTGGTCGGTGGTCCGACGTCGGGGACGTCAGTTCTTCTTGGCGAGCACCGCGGTCGGGTCGACCGGCTTGGCGGTGCGGGCGCGGGTCACGGGCGCCGAGGTGGACGTGGCCGGCGCCTTGGGGGCGGCGGTCGTCTTCTTGACCGGGGTGGCCACGACCGCGGCCGGCTTGGCCGGCTTCGGGGTCTCGACGGCCTTCTCGGCGGTCGCCTTGGTGCTCTCGGCGACGTCCTCGACCTTGTCCTCGGCCTTGGCCGCGACCTTGGTCGCCTTGGCGGCGGTCTTCTGCGCCACCGAGGTCACCTCGTTGGAGGCCTCGACGACGGCCTCGGCGGTCTCCTCGAGCACGTCCTCCAGGGCGTCCTCGACGGTGTCCACGGCGCGCTCGGCGCGACGGACGACCCGGCGGAAGGCGGGCTGCTGACGCAGTTCCTCGACGACCTCGGCGCCACGCTCGGCCAGCGTCTCGACGGTGGCGAGCGCCTGGGTGCGGGCGGTCTCGACCAGACCGGCGACGGTGCTGCGCAGCGCCTCCGGGCGGGCGGCGACGGCCAGCTGGTGCGCCGTGGTGCGGGCGGTGCCGGCAACCTCGGTGGCCCGGGTGCGGGCCTCCTTGACGGCGAGGTCGGCCTGCACCTGGGCCTCGCCCGGGAGGGCCTCGGCCTTGGTGCGGAACTGTGCGACGACGGTGCGAGCGCGCTCGACGGCCAGGTCACCGGCGCCGATGACGGCGAGGTTCAGGGTCTTGTAGGCGGACGCGGCGGTCTCGCCGTACTGCTTCACGGTTGCGGTGCGGGTCATGCCGACTCCTTCGTAGGGCTGTCTGTGGGGTGGGGAGAGGTCTTCACTGCGGCCCGGTGCTCGCGCACGTACGTCTCGTACAGCTCGAGCAGGACCGCCTTGTGGCGCTCGGACAAGGCCTCGTCCGACCGGATCGCCGCCACGGTGTCCGGGTTCCCGGAACGCCTGTCGAGGATCCCTGCCTGCTCGTAGAGCGATTCGGCGGAGATCTTCAGGCCCCGGGCGATCGACGCGAGGATCTCCGCCGACGGCTTGCGAAGACCCCGCTCCACCTGGGACAGGTACGGGTTGCTGACCCCGGCCGTGCGGGCCAGCTCGCGCAGCGACACCCGGGCAGCGCTGCGCTGCTCGCGGATGAAGTCGCCCACCTGAGAGCTGACGGCCGAGACGCTGGGCTTGTCGCCCACCGATCCCGTGACCGACTCCGCCACGCTGCCGGCGACCCGGTCCACCTTCTCGCGGACCGTGGTCACCTGCTCGCGGACGAACTCTCCGGGCGTCTGCACGGATACGACGATAGGCGGGGGTGCTAGCACCTGCAAGCGGTGCTGCTAGCAGACGGGCGTGAAGCCCGTCACATGCGTACCAGCAGGTCAGGCCGCCAGGACAGCGGCCGCGCGGACCTCGCCCACGACGCCGTCGCCGCCGGACACCGGGCTCAGCAACCACGGCGACAGCTGCTCCGCCGGGACGTCCAACCGGCGCAGCGCCGCCGCCAGCGCCGGCGCCCGCCCCCGGTCGCCGCCGTCGTCGAACTTGAACGCGACCGCCCCGCGGCCGGGGAGCGCCGCCACGTGGACGCCGTCCGCGCCGCCCTTCACCACGAGCCCGGGGACGGCCTGCATCAGGTCGGTGTCCTCGCGGCCGGTGCCGGCCACGAACCACGGCTCGGCCCGCATCGCGTCGGCCACGGCCCGCTCGCGCGTCCCGCCGTCCGCCTGCACCAGCGACAGCACGCCGCGGGCCAGCCCGGTGACCGACAGCGCGTGCTGCGGTGCGCCGCACCCGTCGACGACGACGGCGGTCACCGGCTCGCCCGCCGCCTGCCCCAGCTGCTTTTCGATCGCCTGCTGCAGCGGGTGGTCGCGCTCCAGGTAGCCGTCGGTCGGCCAGCCGGCCGCCACGCACGCGGACAGCATCGCCGCGTGCTTGCCCGAGCAGTTCATCGCCAGGCGCTCCGGCGCCCGCCCCGTCGCGATCCAGTCGGCCTTCGTCGCCTCGTGCTGCGGGAGGGCCGGCGGGCAGCCCAGGTCGTCCGGGCCGAGGCCCGCAGCGGCCAGCATCGCCGCGGCGACGTCCCGGTGGCCGTCCTCGCCGGCGTGCGACCCCGCCCCGATGGCGAGCTCCTGGGCCGACCGCGGCGACCAGCCCGCCGCCAGCAGCGCCGTCGCCTGCACCGGCTTGTTCGACGACCGCGGCAGGATCGGGCGGTCGACGTCGCCGGCGGCCAGCGTCACCGCCCCCGACGCGTCGAGGACGACGAGCGAACCGCGGTGCACCGACTCCAGGAAGCCCGACCGCCAGACCTCGACCAGGACCGGGTTGTCAGGCCAGGACCCGGTGGCCGGCGTCGCGTTCAGTGCCTGCCCTCGTCGGCCAGCAGCGCGGCGACGTCGGCCTCGCCGTCCCGGTACCGGCGGCCGAGCTCGGCGGCCAGCCCGTCCATCACCTGCTGCACGCCACGACGACGCTCGGAGAGGTCGCTCTCCGCGTCGGCCAGCGCGCGGGCGGCCGTCTCGAGCTGCGCGTCGGTCAGGCTCTGGATGGCCGAGATGTCGACGCCCTTGGTCAGCGAGTTGACCCAGGACTCGTACTCCTCCGGGGCGTGCGGCTGCACCGTCTGGTGCCGACCCAGGCCGTGCGCGGGGCCGCGGCCCTTCTCCGAGAGGATCTCGGGGAGCAGGTCGACCAGCGACCGGCCGTCGTCCTCGGCGCGGCGCTGCAGCTCCCGCCGCACGATGTCCAGCCGCCCCTGCAGCAGCCGCCGCGTGTAGGAGAGGTTGACCTCCTGCTGCTCGGCCTCGCGGCGCAGGCGGCGCACCTCCGACATCGGCTGCGTGGTCGCGCTCCCCAGGAACGCGGGCTCGAGGAGCGCGTCGACCGCGGCACCCCCGGCGGGAGCAGGCTTTTGGCTCATCGGGCTTTCTCCATCGGCTTGATCCCCAACAGGCTTCGGGCGTCGTCGGTACTCATCGGCGGGCGCTGGGCGATCCGGGCGAGCCCGGCCGCCCGGGCGACCAGCTGGGTGTTGTCGCGGACCGGCTCGCCGGGAGCGTAGGTGAGCGTGTCCTCCATGCCCACGCGCAGGTGACCACCCGCCGACAGCGCGGCCAGCATCACCGGCAGCGACGTCCTGCCCACCCCGGTGGCGGCGAACGTCGCCCCGGGCGGCAGCAGCGGCAGGCAGGCGGTCAGCGCCTGCGCCGTTCCCGGCATGCCGCCGGGCACCCCCATGACGAGGTCGACGTGCACGTGCCCGCCGTGCGGCGGGCCGTACCGGTCGAGCAGCCGGGCCAGCGTCGCGAGCTGGCCGAGGTCGAACACCTCGTACTCGGGCACGATCCCGCGCTGCTGCATCTGCGTGTGCAGCTCGACGATGAGGTCCCAGGGGTTCGAGAAGACGTCGCGGCCGAAGTTGACGGTGCCCAGCGTCAGCGAGGCGGCGTCCGGCTCGGCGTCCAGGACGGCGAGCCGCGCGTCGAACGGGTCGGTCACGGCCCCGCCGGACGACAGCTGCACCACCAGGTCGGTGTGCTCGCGCACCGCCGCGACGACCTCGCGCACCCGGCCGAGGTCGAGAGTCGGCCGGGTGTCGGCGTCCCGCACGTGCAGGTGGATCACCGCCGCGCCGACCGCCTGGCAGTCGCGGGCGGCGGCCACGACCTCCTCGACGGTCACCGGCAACGCCGGGACGTCGGCCTTCGCCGACTCGGCACCCGTGGGCGCCACCGTGATGAGCGTGCTGGAGGTCACCGGCCGATCGTCGCAGACCGGACCGCGCGGACGCGTTCGCGGGCTGCGGTCAGGGTGTCGTCGGCACCCGCCGGCGCGTCCTCCGGGTCGATGGCGGCGGTCGAGCCGGCGACGGTCAACGCCGCGTCCATCGCGACCGACTGCTTCACCAGCGCCAGCGCGATCACGCCGAGCTCGAAGTGGCGGACGACGCTGCCGACCCGGCCGACCTCGCGGGCCCCGGCCAGCACCGGCGTCCCCGGCTCGGCCAGCACCTCGCTGACGCCGTCCAGGTGCAGCAGCACCAGCCGCCGCGGCGGCCGGCCGAGGTTGTGCACGCGGGCAACCGTCTCCTGGCCGCGGTAGCAGCCCTTGTCCAGGTGGACGGCGGTCCGCAGCCAGGGCAGCTCGTTGGGGATGGTGCGGTGGTCGGTGTCCACGCCGAACCGGGGACGGTGGGCCTCGACCCGGAGCGCGTCGTAGGCCAGGATCCCGGCCGGCGGGGCGCCGAGCCGGTCGGCGACGGCCTCGACGTCGGCACGGGGCACGACGAGGTCGAACACCGTCGCCCGACCGTCGCCGATGGCGGGCATCCGGCGCACGAGGCCCCGGTCGAGCGGGGCGACCGCGTACTCGGTCGCCGGCGCGGGCAGCCCGGAGGCGGCCAGGATCCCCGCGGCCTTCGGTCCGACGAGGCTCAGGACCGCCCAGTCGCCGGTCACCAGCGCGGGTTCGACGCGGAGCAGGAAGCGCATCCGCTGGAGGAACGCCTCCAGCGCGGTACCGGTGCCTGCCTCGACGTCGGCCCACGTCGTCCCGCCCAGGTCGGCGATCGCCAGGTGGTGCTCGACGTGCCCGTTCGGCGAGAGCACGAGCGCCTCGCTGCCGGTGCCGTCGGCGAGCCGGTCCAGGTGCTGGCTGGTGATGCTGTGCAGCCAGGTCAGCCGGTCGGCGCCCGGGATCTGCAGCACGTCGCGGTCGCTGCGGTCGACGAGCCCGGCTCCCTCGGCGAGCAGGCGCTGCTCGCGCAGCGGGTCGCCGTAGTGGGCCGCCACGGCACCGCCCTCGACGACAACGGCTCCGGGGCGGGACAGCAGGGGGTTCACGAGGACTCCGTTCGTTCGCGGCACGCACGGCACGTCCCGGACAGGGCGACGTGCCCCACGTCCACGGTGAAACCCAGATCGGCGGCCAGACGTTCCGCGGCGCTGTCGAGCAGGCCGGGGGCGGCCGACGCGATCTCGCCGCACGACTGGCACACCACGTGCAGGTGCGGGTGCTCGGCCGCGTGGTAGACCGGCGCGCCCTTCCCGAGATGGGTGTGCCAGACCAGTCCGAGCTGCTCGAGCAGCTCGAGGTTGCGGTAGACGGTCGAGGTGTCCGGAGCGGCACCGTCCGGTCCGGCCTCCTCGCGCAGCCGGGCGCCGATCGCCTCAGGCGTCGCGTGCTCCAGGGCGCTCACGGCGGCAAGGACCCGCTGGCGCTGAGCGGTCAGCCGCAGGCCCCGGGCGCGCAGCCGCTCGGCGAGCGGAGCGCTGCTGTCCCGGCTGTCTGCCACCGGTCAAGGGTAGTTCCCGGTAGGGTCGACGACGGTGCGCCGGGAAGTCTGGTCGGCAACGTCCCAGCCGACCCCCTGACACCGGAGGCGCCCGTGCCCTCGACCTCCACCCGCCTCCTCAGCCGCGGGTCCTACCCCGAGGCGCAGCGCATCGCGGCGGTGCTGCGCAAGGAGACCGTCGGCGGGGCCCTGCTGCTCACCGGCGCCGCGATCGCCCTGGTCTGGGCCAACTCGCCGTGGGGCGGGGCCTACGAGACGCTCCGCGACACCCGGGTCGGACCGGCGTCCCTGCACCTGGACCTGACGCTCGGCACGTGGGCGGCCGACGGCCTGCTGGCGGTCTTCTTCTTCGTCGCGGGCCTGGAGCTCAAGCGCGAGTTCGTCGCCGGGGACCTCCGCGAGCCGCGCCGCGCGGCGCTCCCGATCGCCGCCGCCGTCGGCGGCATGGCGGTGCCCGCGCTGCTGTTCGTGCTGTTCAACCTCGGCGGGGCGGACGGCGCGCTGCGCGGGTGGGCGATCCCGTCCGCCACCGACATCGCCTTCGCCCTCGCCGTCCTGGCGGTGATCAGCACCCATCTGCCGAGCGCGCTGCGGACCTTCCTGCTCACCCTCGCGGTGGTCGACGACCTGCTGGCGATCGTCGTCATCGCGATCTTCTACACCGAGCAGCTGTCGCTCGGGTTCCTGGCGCTGACCCTCGTCCCGCTGCTGCTCTTC
>DASQTE010000304.1:0-2695 GCA_035642035.1 Blastococcus sp. | reverse complement strand
CCTTGTCCCCCCGGCCGGAGAGGTTCACCAGCAGCAGCGTGTCCGGGCCGAGCTCCCGGCCGAGCCGCATCACGCCGGCCAGGGCGTGGGCGGACTCGATCGCCGGGATGATCCCCTCCGTGCGGCACAGCAGCGCGAAGGCCTCCATCGCCTCCGCATCGGTGATCGCCCGGTACTCCGCGCGGCCGATGTCGTGCAGGTAGGAGTGCTCCGGGCCGACCCCGGGGTAGTCCAGACCGGCGCTGATCGAGTGCGACTCGACGGTCTGCCCGTTGTCGTCCTGCAGCAGGTACGACCGCGCCCCGTGCAGGACGCCCGGCGACCCGCCGGTGATCGTCGCCGCGTGCCGGCCGGTGTCCACGCCGTCGCCGCCGGCCTCCAGCCCGACCAGCCGCACCCCCTCGTCGGGGACGAAGGCGGTGAAGATCCCGATCGCGTTGGAGCCGCCGCCGACACAGGCCAGGACGGCGTCGGGCAGCCGGCCCTCGCGCTCGAGCAGCTGCTCGCGGGCCTCGTCGCCGATGACCCGCTGGAAGTCGCGGACCATCGCCGGGAACGGGTGCGGGCCGGCGACGGTGCCGAACACGTAGTTCGTCGTCTCGACGTTGGTCACCCAGTCGCGGAAGGCCTCGTTGATCGCGTCCTTGAGGGTGCGCGACCCGGTGGTCACCGGGATGACCTCGGCGCCGAGCAGCCGCATGCGGGCGACGTTGAGCGCCTGCCGGCGGGTGTCCTCCTCGCCCATGTAGACGGTGCAGGACAGCCCCATGAGCGCCGCCGCGGTCGCCGTGGCGACGCCGTGCTGCCCGGCGCCGGTCTCGGCGATGACCCGCGTCTTGCCGATCCGCTTGGTGAGCAGCGCCTGGCCGAGCACGTTGTTGATCTTGTGCGAGCCGGTGTGGTTGAGGTCCTCGCGCTTGAGCAGGACCCGCGCCCCGCCCGCGTGCTCGGCGAACCGCTGCACCTCGGTGATGGGGCTGGGCCGGCCGGTGTAGTCGCGCTGCAGCCGGTCGAACTCGGCGAGGAACGCCGGGTCCACGCGCATGGCCTCGTAGGCCTCGGTGAGCTCGTCGAGCGCGGCGATCAGGGCCTCGGGCACGAAGCGCCCGCCGAAGATGCCGAAGTGGCCGGTCGCGTCGGGCCAGCCCGGGCGCGCCGGCAGGAGACGTTCCCCGGGCGGTCGCACTGAGCTGGTCGTCATGCCCCCAGTGTCCCGCGAGACAGCAGGACAACGGTGCAGGGGGTCAGCGACTCGTTCTGGGAGTCGCGGGATGCGATCCGGCGGTGACCAGGTCGGCGACCGCCTGGCGGGCGTCGCCGGCGGTCACCAGGCCCTCGCCGACCAGTACGGCGTCGGCGCCGGCCGCGGCGTAGCCGATCAGGTCGTGCGGCCCGCGGACACCCGACTCGGCCACCTTGACGACGCCGGAGGGCAGGCCCGGGGCGATCTTCTCGAAGGTGGAGCGGTCGACCTGCAGCGTGGTCAGGTCGCGGGCGTTGACGCCGATCACCGAGGCGCCGGCGTCCATGGCGCGGTCGGCCTCGGCCTCGGTGTGCACCTCGACCAGGGCGGTCATGCCCAGCGACTCCACCCGCTCCAGCAACCCCACCAGGGCGTTCTGCTCGAGCGCGGCGACGATCAGCAGCACGACGTCGGCCCCGTGGGCCCGGGCCTCGTGCACCTGGTAGCTGCTGACCACGAAGTCCTTGCACAGGACCGGGACGTCGACCACGGCCCGGACGGCGTCGAGGTCGGCCTGCGAGCCGCCGAAGCGCCGCCGCTCGGTGAGCACGCTGATCACCCGTGCGCCGCCGGCCGCGTACTGGACGGCGAGCTGCGCGGGGTCCGGGATGTCGGCCAGCTCGCCCTTCGAGGGGCTGCGCCGCTTGACCTCGGCGATGACACCGACGCCGGGAGCGCGCAGCGCGGCCAGGGCGTCGAGGGCGGGGCGGGCGTCGAGGGCGGCGGCCTTGACCTCGGCCAGCGGGGTCAAGGCCTCGCGCGCGGCGAGGTCCTCGCGGACGCCGGCGACGATCTCGTCGAGCACGTTCACGGTCGCGGGCCTGCGGATACGGCTGCGCGGCTGCTCACGCGGTCCTCCGGAAATCGCACCAGGACGTCCCCTCACCAGGCGGATGGGTGAGGATCACTGTAGAGGCGGCCGACGACGCCCCCGGCCGGGGGGCGGGTGAATCGGCATCACCGGGTTCCGCTATGCGGTCGGGTCCTCGCCCCGGTCGAGCGCCTTCCACGCCGCCTGCGCGCGGTCCTCGTCGGTCACCGGCCGCGCGGGTGCCGCCTGCTCCGGCGTCCGCTCGTACCGCCGGCCCATGCCGGGCCAGGTGCGGCCGCGCAGCACCGCCAACAGCCCGGCGGCGACCCCCAGCACCCCCGCGACGACGGCCAGCACGGGCCACGCCGCGGAGATCTCGGCCGTCCCCTCGACCGCCTCGAGGCCGCCGGTCAGCGCGCGGACGCCCGACCACCCGAGGACACCCCCGGCGACCGCCATGAGCAGACCGACGACGACCCGGCCCGTGGACCGCACGGCCAGCAGCGCCACGGCCGCGGCCAGCAGCACCAGTCCCGCCGCCGGTACCAGCGGCGCGGCGTCGGACCCGGAGAGGACCTCGACCACCGGCGGCAGCGGCGGCTGCCGCTCGACGGTGGTCTCCGCCCAGGTCTGGCCGCCCG
>DASQTE010000303.1:0-4309 GCA_035642035.1 Blastococcus sp. | reverse complement strand
ATCCCCTTGCTGGACGACGTTGGCCGTGACGTGTTCGCCCGCATCAGGGAGGGCGCGCAGGTCCGCCTCGACGGCAACCAGCTCCTGGCCGAGGACGGCACCGTCGTCGCCGAGGGCGTGGCGCAGGACCCCGAGCGGATTACGGCCTCGATGGCCGAGGCGCGCGCCGGGCTGTCCACGCAGCTGGAGGCCTTCGCGGCCAACACGATGGAGTACATGAAGCGCGAGCGCGCGCTCCTCCTCGACGGCGTCGGCGTGCCGGACGTGGCCACCCGGATCGAGGGCCGGCACGTCCTCATCGTGGTCCGCGGCTACGACTACAAGGAGGACCTGCACGCGCTGCGGTCCTACATCCGCGACTACCGGCCGGTCCTCATCGGGGTCGACGGCGGCGCCGACGCGCTGATCGAGGCCGGCTACTCGCCCGACATGATCATCGGCGACATGGACTCGGTGAGCGACGCCTCGCTCACCTCCGGCGCCGAGGTCGTCGTGCACGCCTACCCCGACGGGCGCGCCCCCGGGCTGCCCCGCGTGCAGGAGCTCGGCGTGGAGGCCATCACCTTCCCCGCGGCGGCCACCAGCGAGGACATCGCGATGCTGCTCGCCGACGAGAAGGGCGCCAAGCTCATCGTCGCCGTCGGCACCCACGCCACCCTGGTGGAGTTCCTGGACAAGGGGCGCGGGGGCATGGCCTCGACCTTCCTGACCCGGCTGCGGCTGGGCGGCAAGCTGGTCGACGCCAAGGGGGTCAGCCGGCTCTACCGCAGCCGCATCTCGACCACCGCCCTGGTCGTCCTCGTGCTCGCGGCCCTCGTCGCCATCGGCTCCACGCTCGTCGTGTCGACCGCCGGACGGGTCTACCTCGACCTGCTGCTCGACCAATGGAACAGCTTCGTGTTCTGGCTGGAGAACCTCTTCTCGTGATCGACTTCCGCTACCACCTGGTGTCGCTGATCGCCGTCTTCCTGGCGGTCGCGCTCGGCATCGTGATCGGCACCACGGCGCTCAACGAGCCGATCCTCGCCGACATCGAGAACCAGGTGGCCGACCTCGAGCAGGACAAGCGCGACCTCGAGGACCGCACCCAGCAGCTCCAGGTCCAGGTGGACAGCGCCGACGCCTTCGAGACGGCCGTCGCCCCGGCGCTGGTCGAGGGCACGCTGGCCGGCCAGACCGTCCTGCTCGTCAGCACGAACGAGGACGTCACCCCCGAGATCGTCGAGCAGGTGACGGCGCTGATCGGCGAGGCCGGCGGCAGCGTGAGCGGCGCCCTCTCGCTGCGACCGGAGTTCACCGACCCGTCCACCGCCTCGAGCCTGCAGAGCTACGCCACCGGCGGCGGCCTGCCCGCGGGTATCGAGCTCCCGGCGACCGACGACGCCGGGCAGCTGATCGGCGGCCTCATGGGCGAGGTCCTGATGACGTCGCCGGGCGGTGCCGCGACCGACGCGACCGCCGTCTCCTCGGTGCTCTCCGGCCTCACCGCCCTCGACGTGCTGTCCCAGGACAGCGACACCGTCGCACCCGCCGACTACGCCGTCGTCCTGACCGCCGGGGCCTTCAGCGGCGAGGACGCCGCCGAGCGCAACGAGACCCTGGTCGAGCTCGTCTCCGCCCTCGACGCCGCCGGCTCCGGGGCGGTCGTCGCCGGCGACGCCGCCTCCGCCGGCGAGAACGGCCTGGTCGGCGTCATCCGGGCCGACCCCACGCTCTCGGCGGCGATCTCGACCGTCGACAACGTCGGGACGGCGGCCGGCCGGATCAGCACGGTCCTGGCGCTCGGCTCCGAGAGCGAGGGCACCTCGGGCAAGTACGGCACGGGTGAGGACACCCAGCCGGTGCCGCCGGTGCCCCCGTCCGCACCGTGACGACCGGCCGGGTCCGCGGCACGCGCCCGACCGCGGCGCCGAAGCTGCGGCTCGCCCTGGCGGGTGCCGCGGCCGCGCGTGCCGCCCTGGCCGGGGCCGCCGTCCTCGCCGCCCGGCCCGCCGGGGCGCCCTGGCGCCGGACGAACTACGCCGGCCGGCCGGTCACCCTGCTCGGCGGCCCGGCGCTGGCCGCGGCCGCCACCACCTCCGCGGTGCTCGGCGCCCCCGCCGGCACCCGCGCCGCCGCCGCGCTCGTCGGCACGGTCGCCGGGGTCGTGGGCGGGTACGACGACCTCGCGGGCGCGCGGCCCGAGCAGGTTCGGGACAAGGGCCTCGCCGGGCACCTCGCCGCGCTGCGGGCCGGCCGGGTCTCCGCCGGAGCGGTCAAGGTCGCGGGCATCGGCGCGGCCGCCGCGGCGGCCGCCGTCCTCACCCGTCGCGGCACCGGCCGGGGTGCGCTGCTGGACGGCGTGCTCACGACCGGCCTCGTCGCCGGCACCGCGAACCTGCTGAACCTGCTCGACCTGCGTCCCGGACGCGCGGGCAAGGTCGGCGCGCTGGCCGCCGCGGCCGGGGTGGGCGGGCCGGCCGGCAGCCTGGTCGCGGGTCCGCTCGGGGCCACCGTGGCGACGCTGCCCGCCGACCTGGGGGAGCGGGTCATGCTCGGTGACGCCGGGGCCAACTCCCTGGGCGCGCTGCTCGGCCTGCGGCTGGCGTCCATCCCCGGACGTGCACCGCGCGCCGGCCTGCTCGCCGGCGTGGTCGCGCTGACCCTGGTCAGCGAGAAGGTCAGCTTCACGAAGGTGATCGAGGCGACGCCGGGACTGCGCGAACTGGACCGGCTCGGCCGCCGTCCGTCGTGAACCGCCGCACGGTCGCGCAGGGGGTCGCCGGGGCGGCGGCCCTGATCGCCGTCCTCACCCTGCTGGCCCGGGTCGCCGGGTTCGGCCGCACGCTGGTCTTCACGAACACCGTGGGAGCCGGCAGCACCGGTGACACGTACCAGGCGGCGAACACCGTCCCGAACATCGTCTTCGAGGTGGTCGCCGGCGGCGCGCTGGCGAGCCTCGTCGTGCCGATGCTGGCCGGGGGCATCGCCACCGGCAACAGCGAGCAGGTGCGCCGGACGGCGTCGGCGCTGCTGGGCTGGACCCTGCTGGTGCTCACGCCGCTGGCCGTCGCGATCGCCGTGTTCGCCGAGCCGATCGCGCGGCTGCTGCTGGGCAGCGGCGACGAGGCCGAGGTGGCGCTGGCCGCCCGCTTCCTGCTGGTCTTCGCGCCGCAGGTCGTCCTCTACGGCATCGGCATCGTCCTCACCGGCGTCCTGCAGGCGCACCGCCGGTTCGCCGGCCCGGCCATCGCCCCGCTGCTGTCCAGCGTGGTCGTGGCCGGTGCGTACCTGACGTTCGCCGTGATGGGCGGCTCCGGGGACGTCGACGACCTGTCCCGGCCGGCCGAGCTCGTGCTGGGCGTCGGTACGACGCTCGGCGTGGTGGCGCTGACCCTGAGCCTGCTCGTGCCGCTGCGCGGGTTGCGGCTCGGCCTCCGTCCGGCGCTTCGCTTCCCGGTGGGCGCGGCCCCGCGCGTCCGCCGGCTGGCCGTCGCCGGCGTCCTGACCCTGGCCGGTCAGCAGCTCGTCGCGGCGGTCGCCATCCGGCTGGCGGCGGACGGGCCGGACGGCACGCAGGTCGTCTACGCCGCGGGGCTGACCATCTTCCTGGTGCCGTGGGCGGCCCTCGCCGTCCCGCTGGCCACCTCGGCCTACCCCGGGCTCGCGGAGCGCGCCGACGCCGGGGACGACCATGGCTACCGCCGGGCGCTGGCGCCGGTCGCGGTGCTGGTCGTCGCCGCGTCGGCCGTGGCGGCCGCGCTGATGGTGGCCGTCGCGGGACCCATGGCGCGGATCTTCCTGGCCAGTGGATCGGACGGGGTGGTCGCGGCGCTGCGCGACACGATCATCGCCTTCGCCCCCGGGCTGCCGGGCTACGCGCTGGTCGCCGTCCTCACCCGGGCCCTGTACGCCCGCGGTCACTGGAAGTCGCCGACCGTGTGCGTCGTCGGGGGCTGGCTGCTGGCCGTCACCGCCGACGTCGTGCTGGCCCAGTTGCTGCCGGCCGAGGACCGCGGCCTGGCGCTGGGCGCGGGGCACAGCCTCGGGGTGACCGTGGCCGGGCTGGCCCTGCTGGTCGCCGTGGCCCGCACGGCCGGTCCCGCGTCGCTGGCCGGTGTGGGGCGGGTCGGCGCTGCGGCCGTGGCCGCCGGCGCGCTGGCCGCCGTCGCCGGGCTCTGGGCGACGCGGGCGCTGGACGCCGACCCGGTGCCCGACGGGCTGCTGTCCGCGGTGCTCGCCGGCCTGCTGGGTGCGGCGATCGTGCTGGTCATCGCACTGGCCGTCATGATGGGGACGGCACGACGTCCCGTGGCCGCGGCGTGGCGGG
>DASQTE010000302.1:0-9744 GCA_035642035.1 Blastococcus sp. | reverse complement strand
GGCGGGGTGCCGGTCGGCGGACTCCCGCGACCCCTGGGGTACGTGGCACGATCGCGCGGGTGACCGGCAGATCCGCCACGGACGAGCGCCTGCGCGACCTCGCGCGGCTGCGTCGCGTCCGTGACCGGATCGACCGGGAGTACGCGCAGCCGCTGGACGTCGATGCGCTGGCCCGGGGGGCGCACATGTCGTCGGGGCACCTGAGCCGCGAGTTCCGGGCCGCGTTCGGCGAGTCGCCCTACGCGTACCTGATGACACGGCGGATCGAGCGCGCCATGGCGCTGCTGCGCCGGGGCGACCTCAGCGTCACCGAGGTGTGCTTCGCGGTGGGCTGCTCGTCGCTGGGCACCTTCAGCACGCGCTTCACCGAGCTGGTCGGGGTGCCGCCGAGCGTCTACCGCCGCGAGGCGGCACAGGCGACGGCGGGCATGCCGTCGTGCGTGGCGAAGCAGGTGACCCGACCGGTCAGGAATCGAGAAGCACCGTCCCCCGAGCCGTCCCTAGCGTGACGGCCATGGACATCACCATCCACTCCAGCTTCCTCCCGCACACCGACCCGGACGCCTCCCTCGCCTTCTTCCGCGACACGCTCGGCTTCGAGGTCCGCCTCGACGTCGGCTACGGCGGGATGCGGTGGATCACGGTCGGCCCTCCCGGCCAGCCGGACACCAACATCGTGCTGCACCCGCCGACGGCGACCCCCGGACTCACCGACGACGAGCAGCGCACCATCCTCGAGCTGATGGCCAAGGGCAGCTACTTCGGCGTCAACCTGGCCACCAAGGACCTCGACGGCACCTTCGCCACCCTCGAGGGCAGCGGCGCCGAGGTCGTCCAGGAGCCCACCGACCAGCCCTACGGCGTCCGCGACTGCGCTTTCCGCGATCCCGCGGGCAACATGATCCGCATCCAGGAACTGTCCTGACCCGTCCCGACCCGGACCACGGCCGCAGCTGGTGAACCGCCGCGAGGCGACGCAGGCGGGGACCGCCGCCGGCGGTCCCCGCCCAGAGATGGAGAGACGATGAGCATCGCCGAGAGGACGGACGCGCAGTCGCCCGCGCGGCACCCGGCCGACAGCCACGACCTGATCCGCGTGCTGGGTGCGCGCGTGAACAACCTCAAGGACGTCAGCGTCGAGATCCCGAAGCGCCGGCTGACCGTGTTCACCGGCGTGTCCGGCTCGGGCAAGAGCTCCCTCGTATTCGACACGATCGCCGCGGAGTCGCAGCGGATGATCAACGAGACCTACAGCGCGTTCGTCCAGGGCTTCATGCCGAACCTGTCGCGGCCGGAGGTCGACCTCCTCGAGGGCCTGACCACGGCGATCCTGGTCGACCAGGAGCGGATGGGCGCCAACCCCCGCTCCACCGTCGGCACCGCCACCGACGCGAACGCGATGCTGCGCATCCTCTTCAGCCGGCTCGGCACCCCGCACATCGGGCCGCCCACGGCGTTCTCGTTCAACGTCCCGACGCGGAAGGCGAGCGGGGTGATGAGCACGGAGAAGGCCGGCGGCCGGGTCGAGAAGGCCGTGGTGCGCGACGTCGTCTACATGGGCGGCATGTGCCCGCGCTGCGAGGGCATGGGCTCGGTCTCCGACTTCGACCTCACGGCGCTGTACGACGAGAGCAAGTCGCTGGCCGAGGGCGCGCTCACCGTGCCCGGCTACAGCATGGACGGCTGGTACGGCCGGATCTTCAGCGGCGCCGGCTTCGACATGGACAAGCCGATCGCGAAATTCACCAAGAAGGAGATGCACGACCTTCTCTACAAGGAGCCGACCAAGATCAAGGTCGAGGGCATCAACCTCACCTACGAGGGCGTCATCCCGAAGATCCAGAAGTCGATGCTCTCCAAGGACGTCGACGCGATGCAGCCGCACATACGTGCCTTCGTCGAGCGCGCGATCACGTTCCAGCGGTGCCCCGAGTGCGACGGCACCCGGCTCACCCCCGAGGCCCGGTCGTCGAGGATCGAGGGGAAGAACATCGCCGACCTCTGCGCGATGCAGATCAGCGACCTCGCCGGCTGGGTCCGGGGGCTCACCGAGCCGTCCGTCGCCCCGCTGCTCGCCGGCCTGCAGCACCTCCTCGACTCGTTCACCGAGATCGGGCTGGGCTACCTCTCGCTGGACCGGCCGGCGGGGACGCTGTCCGGGGGAGAGGCGCAGCGCACCAAGATGATCCGGCACCTCGGCTCGTCGCTCACCGACGTCACCTACGTCTTCGACGAGCCCACGATCGGCCTGCACCCGCACGACATCCAGCGGATGAACGAGCTGCTGCTCCAGCTGCGGGACAAGGGGAACACCGTGCTCGTCGTCGAGCACAAGCCGGAGACCATCGCCATCGCCGACCACGTCGTCGACCTCGGCCCCGGCGCCGGGACGGGGGGCGGCGTCGTCTGCTTCGAGGGCACCGTCGAAGGGCTGCGGGGCAGCGACACCATCACCGGCCGGCACCTCGACGACCGGGCGAGGCTCAGGGAGTCGGTGCGGTCGTCGTCCGGCGCGCTGGAGATCCGCGGCGCGTCGACGCACAACCTGCGGGACGTCGACGTCGACCTCCCCCTCGGGGTGCTGTGCGTGCTCACCGGCGTGGCCGGCTCCGGCAAGAGCTCGCTGGTCACCGGCTCCGTCGTCGGCCGTGACGGCGTCGTGGTCGTCGACCAGGGGGCGATCCGTGGTTCGCGGCGCAGCAACCCGGCGACGTACACCGGCCTGCTCGAGCCGATCCGCAAGGCGTTCGCCAAGGCCAACGGGGTGAAGCCGGCGCTCTTCAGCTCCAACTCCGAGGGCGCCTGCCCGACGTGCAACGGCGCCGGCGTCGTCTACACCGAGCTGGGTGTCATGGCGACCGTCGAGTCCACCTGCGAGGAGTGCGAGGGCAAGCGCTTCCAGGCCTCGGTGCTGGAGTACACGCTGGGCGGCCGCGACATCGCCGAGGTGCTCGCGATGCCGGTGACGCAGGCCCAGGAGTTCTTCGGCTCCGGCGAGGCGCGCACGCCGGCCGCGCACACGATCCTGGGCCGCCTGGCCGACGTCGGGCTCGGCTACCTCACCCTCGGCCAGCCGCTCACCACGCTGTCCGGCGGCGAGCGGCAGCGGCTCAAGCTGGCCGCCCAGATGGCCGAGAAGGGCGACGTCTACGTCCTCGACGAGCCGACCACCGGCCTGCACCTCGCCGACGTCGAGAACCTGCTCGGCCTGCTGGACCGGCTGGTCGACAGCGGCAAGTCGGTCATCGTCATCGAGCACCACCAGGCGGTGATGGCGCACGCGGACTGGATCGTCGACCTCGGTCCCGGTGCCGGTCACGACGGTGGCCGCATCGTCTTCGAGGGCACGCCCGCCGATCTCGTCGCCGACCGGTCCACGCTCACCGGCCAGCACCTCGCCGCCTACGTGGGCGGCTGAGCCGGCCCGTCCGGCAGGCGGAGCCGCACCGCCACCAGCGCGACGTCGTCCTCGGCGCGGTCGGGCAGCAGCCGGCCGAGCAGCTCGTCGCACAGCTGCTCGACCGGCCGGTCGCGGAGGTCGGCGAGCGCGTGGCCGAGCAGCTCGACGCCCTCGTCGAAGGCCTGGTCCCGGCGCTCGACCAGCCCGTCGGTGTACAGCAGCAGGGTGCTGCCCCGCTCGACGAGGGACACCTGCTCGCTGCGGACCGCGCCGGGGTCGACGCCGAGCAGCAGGCTCGCGCGCGGGGCGGCGAGCGCCTGCGGGTCGCCGTCCGGGCCGATCAGCAGCGGCGGGAGGTGACCGGCGCTCGCCCAGCGCAGCCGGCTGCCCCCGCTGTCGGGCTGCTCGAGCCGGCCGACCAGGACCGTGGCCATGGTGCCGAGCCCCAGCCCGGCGACTGCGGAGTCGAGGCGGGCGAGCACGGCGGCCGGCCCGTCGGCGCTGTCGTACGCGATGCCCCGGAGCAGCCCGCGCAGCTGGCCCATGCTGGCGGCGGCCTCGGTGTCGTGGCCGACGACGTCGCCGATCACGAGCATCGTCGCGCCGTCGGGCTGCCGGAACACGTCGTACCAGTCGCCACCGACCTGCGACTCGGTGGCGGCGGGCACGTAGCGCACCGCCAGCTCGAGGCCTCCGGGCTCCGGCGGGTCGGAGAGCAGGCTGCGCTGCAGCGTCTCTGCGGCGCGGACCACCCGCCGGGAGCGGGCGTACAGCGCCTCCAGGAGGTGGGTGCGCAGCTCGGTGGCGACGGCGACCTGCTGCGGGGTCCACGGCTCCGACCGGTCGCGGACCGTCTGCCGCCAGCGCTCGAAGGACTTGCGGGGGCTGAGCCGGACCTCGTCGCCCTCGCGCTCGGCGATCGCCTTGTTGTGCGGGTCGCCGCCCCAGTCGATGTGGTGGACCTGCTCGCCGCGGAACCACAGGACGTACTGGCCCTCGGGCAGCGGCAGCACCAGGACGCCGCAGGCCAGCTCGACCGGGGCACTCAGCGCCGGGGCGGTCTGGGGCAGGGAGTCGGTGGCGACCACGTCGCTGCCCCGGCCGGCGGCCCAGTGCGCGACGGCCTCGACGACGTCCGGGGGGAGCGCGGCGCCGTCGACCCCGCTGTGGCCCTGCAGGCGGACGGCCACGCCGTCGGCCGGCATCAGGTCGAGCAAGCTGGGGGTGCCGAGCAGCGTCTCGGCCAGCGGCCGCTCCTCGTCGAGGGTCGCCGCGGTCAGCCACGCGAGGGTGGACCGGACCTGCAGCGCCCGGTGCACCTCGTCCTCCTCGGCGCGGTCGACCAGCCGCAGCGACAGCGTCGACCCGAGGAACTCGGCGGCCGCCCGGGTGGCGAAGGGCGGGGCGTGCGGGCCGCTGTAGTGGTGGCAGGCGATGAGCCCCCAGAGCTTGTCGTCGCGCAGCAGCGAGATGGACATCGACGCCTGCACGCCCATGTTCTTCAGGTACTCGACGTGGATGGGGGAGACGCTGCGCAGCGTCGAGTACGTGAGGTCCAGGGGCCGGCCCGACGCCGGGTGGTCGGTCGGCTGCAGGCAGGCCGGCGTGTAGCCGACGTCGGAGATCAGCCGGATCCAGTTCTTCTCGTACAGCGCCCGCGCCTGGGCGGGGATGTCCGAGGCGGGGTAGTGCAGGCCCAGGAACGAGTTGAGCCCGTCAACATTGGCCTCGGCCACGACCTCGCCGTTGTAGTCGGCGTCGTAGCGGTAGACCATCACGCGGTCGAAGCCGGTGAGCGAGCGCACCGCCTGCGCGGTGATGTCGTAGAGCTCCTGCAGCGACGACGCCCGGTTGAGCTCGCCGATCGTGCCGCGGACCGCCTGGTAGGTGTTGGGGAAGGAGAACGGCCGCGGTCCGCGGGCCGGCTCCAGCTCGACCACCAGACCGGCGAGGGGCGGGTCGCCGGCGCGCGGCTGCTCGGCCGCGCTGCGGAGCACGGTGCGGTGCAGGATCGCGTCGACGGGGACCGGGTCGCCGTCGACGTCCAGGGTGATCTCGACCGGGTTGCGGTCCCGCAGGTCGCCGAAGGCGCTGGCCGACCGGATGACCGCGTCGGCGGGGGCCACGCCCAGCACGTCGGCGAGCGGCCGGCCCAGGGCCGCGCGCCAGTCCACCCCGGTCAGGGCGGCGAGGTTCTCCGACGCCTGTTGGACGACGTGGTCGGGGTCGCTGACGGCGAGGAGGACGCCGCGGGGCTGGATGCTGCCCGGCACGTGGATCGGTTCACGCTCGCAGTTGCCGAGGTCGACCGGGGTGCCCGGGGCGAGGAAGTCGATCTGCTCCCCGGTACCCGTCACGCCGGCACCGGTGCTGCCGCGACCGGGCGGCACCAGGCGGCCAGCGCGCGGAACGTCTCGCGGGCCGAGTCGACCATCGCCTCGGCGTCCCCGCCGGCGGCCACGCGCTCGCGGGTCACCCGGCGGAACGCCGCCCACATGGCGCCGGTCTCGCCGCCGTAGGGGGAGAAGGCCCGGATGCGGACGCCGGCCAGGGAGGGCAGCGACGCCAGGTGCCGGTCGATGAACGCGCCCCCGAGCGTGGAGCCCTCCAGGACGTAGAGCCGGCCCAGGGCCCGGTCGGTGTCCGGGACGGCCGGCAGCGCGGGCCCGTCGGCCGTCGGCGGCGCGCCGAGCGTCCGCACGTCGGCAGCGAAGAGCTCGGCCCGCCGGCGGCGGGGCCAGTCGACCGCCCCGGCGTCGGCGGGGCTGGCAGCGGCCCAGCGGTCCAGGCCGGCCTCGGCGGCGAGCCAGAACCCGTGCATCCGGCCGAGCACCTCGGCGAGCCGGTCGCGGCCCAGCGCGGGGTCCAGCAGATCGAGGGTCTTCTCGACGTCCTCGTGCTCGCCGGCGGTGCCGGTGCGGAGCCTGAGCAGCACGTCGTCCCGGCCGCGAGCGTGCTCAGCCTTGTCACCCGCAACCATCTCGTCGAGCGTAAGCGACCGCGGCCGGGACCGCGGGGTCGGTCAGGGTCGGGCGGCGAGACGTGCGGCACGCAGCGATGTGTGCAGCAGCAGTCGGGCGTCGCCGTCGGCCAGGTCGAGCCCGGTGACCGCCTCGATGCGGGAGAGCCGGTAGTACAGCGTCTGCCGGTGCACCTGCAGCGCGGTGGCCGCCCGCGAGGCGCTCCCGGCGCAGTCGAGGAAGACCTCCGCCGTCTCCGCGAGCACGGGGTCGGCGAGCAGGGGGACGACGGCCGGGTCGGGGCCGGCGAGCCCGGCGACCGTCCGCCAGGCGCCGAGCTCCGCCCAGTGGGCCACGGGGGAGAGCTGCGGCACCGCTCCGGCGACCCGCGCCGCCGCCCGGGCCTCGGTCCACTGGGCGGGCAGGTCGCCCACCCCGGAGCGCGCCTGGGAGACCCCGGCCGTGCTGCCGGCGGGCAGCCCCGCCAGGGAGGCGGCGGCGAGGGCCCCGGCGGGGCGGAGGTCCGCCGTCCGGCTCAGGGGCACGAGCACGGCCGCGACCGGGCCGGCGGGATCGTCGAGGACCGTCGCGACCGCTCCCGCGCCGGGCCGGCGCCAGCGCTCGGGCAGCCCGTCGGGCCCGGGGACGAGCGCGACGAGCACCAGCGGGAGGGCGTCGTCCAGGGCGTCCGCCAGCGCGCGGGTCGCCTGGGCCCGCACCGTCGCGCCACCGGTGAGCGCCGCCGACAGGGTGCGGGCCAGGTCGTCACCGGACGCGGGCCGGCCGGCCAGCAGCCGCCCGGCGTCGGCGGCGAGGTCCACCGCGGCCGCCAGCGCGGGGTCGCGGCGGTCGGCCGGGTCGATGCGGCCGCCGTCGAGCAGCCAGAGGTAGCCGCGGGTCCGGCCCTCGTGGCGGACCGGGATGACCAGCCGGGTGAGGATGCCGGCCTCCGGGTCGGCCGGGGTGCGCAGCGGTCCCTCCGCGGAGGCGATGCCGAACTCCTCGAACCAGGCCCGCGTGGGCGCCGGCGATCCGCGGGTCAGGATCGACCGCGTCCGGACGGCGTCCATCGCGCCGTCGGCGCTGTCGTCGTGGGCGCAGAAGGCGAGCAGCGTGAAGTCGGCGTCCTCGAGCGTGGCCGGCGCGGCGAGCAGCCGCGAGACCTCGTCCACCAGCTCCTGCAGGTCGTCCCGCACGTCACCCCCCCGGTCCCTGTACATCTGTATGAGAGCACGGGCGCCGGTTCTGGACATCTGTCCCTGGCCCGAAGGGGTGGAGGTGCCTAGCGTCGTCGGTGTCCGCGTCCCGACGTCTGGAGGCCCCGTGGTCCTGCAGAAGGCCCTGCTCGCCGCATCCCGCCGCCCGGGTCTGCGGCGGATGGTGACCGGCAACCCGGCGACCCGGCGGGTGGTCGAGCGGTTCGTCGCCGGCGAGACCCTCGACAAGGCGCTGGCCGTCGTCCGGACCCTGGACGCCGACGGCGTGCACGTCACCCTCGACCACCTGGGCGAGGACATCACCACCCGCGCCGAGGCCGAGCGCTCCCGCGACGCCTACCTCGCGCTGCTGGACGGGCTGGCCGGCCTGGAGCTCGGCGCCGGCGCGGAGGTGTCGGTCAAGCTGTCGGCCTTCGGCCAGGCCCTGCCCGGCGGCCACGACGTCGCCCTGGAGCTCGTGCGGCCGGTCGTCGAGGCGGCGACGGCGATCGGCACGACGGTCACCCTCGACATGGAGGACCACCGCACCGTCGACTCGACGCTCGCGGCGCTCGCCGAGCTGCGCAAGGAGCACCCGGGCACCGGCGCCGTCCTGCAGGCGATGCTCTTCCGCACCGAGGACGACGCGAAGGCCCTCGCCGTCACCGGCTCCCGCGTGCGGCTGGTGAAGGGGGCGTACAACGAGCCGCCGGCCGTCGCGCACCAGAAGAAGAAGGACGTCGACGCCGCGTACGCCCGCTGCCTCGAGATCCTCATGGCCGGCCCGGGCTACCCGATGGTCGGCTCGCACGACCCGGCGATGATCGGCCGGGCGCACGAGCTGGCCGCCCAGCACTCGCGGGCCGCGGACTCGTGGGAGGTGCAGATGCTCTACGGCATCCGCCCCGACGAGCAGCGCCGCCTCGCCACCGCCGGCACGCGGGTGCGGGCCTACGTCCCCTACGGCGTCGACTGGTACGCGTACTTCATGCGCCGGCTCGCCGAGCGCCCGGCCAACGTCGGCTTCTTCCTCCGTTCCCTGCTCACCAAGTCCTGAGATCGAGGTCCCCATGGACGCCGTCACCCGTGTCCCGGCTCCGCGCAACGAGCCGGTCCTCACCTACGCCCCCGGCTCGGCCGAGCGCGCCGAGCTGCAGGCCCGGCTCGCGGAGCTGAGCGCCGAGCCCATCGAGCTGACCAGCACGATCGGGGGGCGCCAGCGGATGGCCTCCGGCGAAAAGTTCGAGGTCGTGCAGCCGCACCGGCACGCCGCCGTCCTGGGGACGTCGGCGCACGCGACCCACGCCGACGCGCAGGACGCCGTCCGGGCGGCCAAGGAGGCGGCCCCAGCCTGGCAGGAGCTGTCCTTCGACGACCGCGCCGCGGTGTTCCTCAAGGCCGCCGACCTGCTGGCCGGGCCGTGGCGGCAGACGCTCAACGCCGCCACGATGCTCGGGCAGAGCAAGACCTCGTACCAGGCGGAGATCGACGCGGCCTGCGAGCTGATCGACTTCTGGCGCTACAACGTGCACTTCGCGCGGCAGATCATGGCCGAGCAGCCGGAGTCGTCGCCGGGCGTGTGGAACCGGGTCGACCACCGCCCGCTCGAGGGCTTCGTCTACGCGATCACGCCGTTCAACTTCACCGCCATCGCCGGCAACCTGCCGACGGCGCCGGCACTGATGGGCAACACCGTCGTCTGGAAGCCCTCGCCCACGCAGCAGTTCGCCGCGCACCTCACGATGCGGCTGCTCGAGGCCGCGGGCCTGCCGCCGGGCGTCATCAACCTGGTGACCGGCGACGGCATCCCGGTGTCGGAGGTGGCGCTGGCCGACCGCGACCTGGCCGGCATCCACTTCACCGGGTCGACGCCGGTCTTCCAGCACCTGTGGCGGACGGTGGGCGAGAACATCGCCTCCTACCGCGGCTACCCGCGCATCGTCGGCGAGACCGGCGGCAAGGACTTCGTCGTCGCGCACGCCTCCGCCGACGTCGACGTGCTGCGGACCGCGCTGATCCGCGGCGCCTTCGAGTTCCAGGGCCAGAAGTGCTCCGCGGCCTCCCGCGCCTACGTCCCGCGCAGCGTCTGGAGCCGGCTCCGCGACGACCTGGTCTCGACCACCGAGGGCCTGTCGATGGGCGACGTCACCGACTTCTCGAACTTCATGGGCGCGGTCATCGACCGGAG
>DASQTE010000301.1:0-9539 GCA_035642035.1 Blastococcus sp. | reverse complement strand
GCTGCCGCTGGCCGCCGTGCGGCGGCTGTGGGACCGGCGTCGCGGCGCGGTGGAACTGCCCGCGTGGTTCTCGCCGTGGACGGCCGCGCCGATCGGTGTGCTGGTCACGGGAGCCGATCTGCCCAACGCGTTCCCGTACCTGGTGGCCATCGAACGACTCCTCGCCGCCGACGTCCGGAACGGCCTGGGCCTGGTCGTCCTGGCGCTCTACGCGGTCGTCTACTGCCTGCCCTGCCTGGTCCTCCTGCTGATCGGCGTCCTCCATGGCGAGCGCCTGCGGCGCCGGCTCCGCCGGGTGTACGACCGGATCGGCCGGGAGCGGACAGTGCCGCGCAGCCCGCTCGCTGCGGCCGGACTCGCGCTACTGGCCGTGGGCGCAGCCTCAGTGGTGGCCACCGCTTGAGGTCCGCCCTCAGGCGTCGCGGCGGGCGGTGAAGCGCCCGTTCCGCCGCTCGAGGGACAGGGCGAGCCCGAAGGTGTCCGAGAGCGCCTCGGCGGTGAGGACGTCGTCCGCGGCGCCGGAGGCGACCACCTCTCCCCCGCGCAGCAGGAGCGCGTGGGTGTAGCCCGGCGGGATCTCCTCGACATGGTGCGTCACCAGCACCTGGGCGGGCGCGTAGTGGTACTTCGCGAGATCGGACAGGCGGGCGACGAGGTCCTCCCGGCCGCCGAGGTCCAGCCCGGCGCCGGGCTCGTCGAGCAGCAGCAGCTCCGGGTCGGGCATGAGGGCGCGGGCGATCTGCGCCCGCTTGCGCTCGCCCTCGCTGAGCGTGCCGAACGGGCGGTGCGCGTACTGCGCGACGCCCCACTGCTCCATGAGCATCCCGGCGCGGGTGAGGTCGTGGACGTCGTACCGCTCCCGCCAGCGGCCCACCACGGCGTAGCCGGCCGAGACCACGATGTCGCCGGTCGTCTCCGCCGCCGGGATGCGCTGCGCCAGTGCGGCGCTGGTGATCCCGATCCGGGGACGCAGCTCGAACACGTCCACCGCGCCGAGGGTCTCCCCCAGCAGCCGGACCTCCCCGCGGGTGGGGTGCAGCTGGGCCGCGGCGAGCTGCATCAGCGTCGTCTTCCCCGCGCCGTTGGGGCCCAGGACCACCCAGCGGTGCTCCGCCTCGACGGTCCAGTCGACGCCACGGAGGAGGAAGTTCTCCCCCCGTACGACGTCGACACCGGTCATCCGGACGACCGCCTCATCGGCGGCTGCGCTCGACACGCCCCCATCCAACCAACCCGTCGGGCCGGACCTGCGCACGCATCGACGACGGAGTCGGGCACGATCGCGGCATGAGCGGACCTGGCAGCGACCGCACGGGCACCGAGCGACCCCGGGAGGTGCTCCCCGGGAGCCCGTCGCCCCTCGGCGCTGTCTGGGACGGGACGGGCACCAACTTCGCGCTCTGGTCGGCGGGGGCACAGGCGGTCGACCTCTGTCTCTTCGACCCCGATGGCACCGAGCACCGTCACCGGCTCGAGGAGACCACCCACCAGGTCTGGCACGGCCGGGTGCCCGGGGTGGGCCCCGGCCAGCGCTACGGCTACCGCGTGCACGGCCCCTACGAGCCGTCGGCCGGCCTGCGGCACAACCCGGCCAAGCTGCTGCTGGACCCCTACGCCCGCGCCGTCGACGGCGACCTGACGCTGCACCCCTCGCTGTTCGGCTACACCGGTGACAGCGGGGACGGCGGCCCGTGCGACCAGGACTCGGCCCCCCATGTCCCGCGGGGCGTCGTCGTCCACGACCCCTTCCCCTGGGACGGCGATCGGCCGCTGCGCACCCCGTGGTCGGACACCGTCATCTACGAGGTGCACGTCAAGGGAGCCACGGCCGCCCATCCCGACGTGCCCGCCCACCTGCGCGGCACCTACGCGGGCCTGGCCCACCCCGCGTTCGTCGAGCACCTGCAGTCGCTGGGGGTCTCGGCCGTCGAGCTCCTGCCGGTGCACCACTTCGTCAGCGAGCCGCACCTGCTGCGCCGCGGGCTGACCAACTACTGGGGCTACAACACCCTCGGGTACTTCGCACCGCACGCCGCGTACAGCTCGTCGGGCAGCGTGGGCGGGCAGGTCGTCGAGTTCAAGACGATGGTCAAGGAGCTGCACGCCGCCGGCATCGAGGTGATCCTCGACGTCGTCTACAACCACACCGCCGAGGGCGACCACACCGGCCCGACCCTGTCGTTCAAGGGCATCGACAACGCCGGCTACTACCGGCTCGACGGCGGCAACCGCGGCCGGTACACCGACTACACCGGCTGCGGGAACACCCTCGACGTGCGCCGTCCGGCCGTGCTGGCGCTGCTCATGGACTCGCTGCGCTACTGGGTCACCGAGATGCACGTCGACGGCTTCCGGTTCGACCTCGCCTCGGCGCTCGCCCGCTCCATGCACGACGTCGACCGGCTGTCGGCGTTCTTCGACGTCGTCCACCAGGACCCCGTCGTCAGCACCGTCAAGCTGATCGCCGAGCCGTGGGACGTCGGCCCGGGCGGCTACCAGGTGGGCAACTTCCCGCCGCCGTGGACGGAGTGGAACGGCAAGTACCGCGACACCGTGCGCGACGTCTGGTCGGGGGCGCACGTCGGTGTCCGCGACCTCGCCTACCGGCTGACCGGCTCCTCCGACCTCTACCGCTCCGACGGCCGCCGGCCGTTCGCCTCCATCAACTTCGTGACGGCGCACGACGGCTTCTCCATGGCCGACCTGGTCGCCTACGAGCAGAAGCGCAACGAGGCCAACGGCGAGGAGAACCGGGACGGCGAGAGCCACAACCGGAACTGGAACTGCGGCGTCGAGGGGCCGACCGTCGACCCCGACGTCCTCGCGCTGCGGGCTCGCCAGGTGCGCAACCACCTCGCCACGCTGCTGCTCTCCACCGGGGTGCCGATGCTCACGGCCGGCGACGAGCTCGGCCGCACCCAGCAGGGCAACAACAATGCCTACTGCCAGGACAACGAGATCTCCTGGATCGACTGGAAGGACGTCGACGAGGACCTGCGCGCGTTCGTCACCCGCCTGGTCGGGATCCGGCGCTCGTCACCGGTGCTGCGGCAGGAGGCGTTCTTCGAGGGCCACGAGATCCCCGGCGCCGGCGGCACCCGCGACCTTGCCTGGTTCGCCCCCGACGGCGGGCAGCTGACGACGCAGGACTGGTTCGACACCGGCCTGCAGACCCTCGGCATGTACCTCGACGGCCGCGGCATCCGGCACCGCGACGTGCACGGCCGCCCGGTGGTCGACGACTCCTACCTGGTCCAGCTGCACGCCGGCCCGGCGCCGGTCAGGGTCGAGCTCCCCGGACCGCCGTGGGCGGACGGCTACGAGCTCGTCGTCTCCACCGAGTACGCCATCGGCGCTCCGCCCGAGACGACGATCGTGGCGCCTGGGCCGGTCGAGCTCCCCGGCCGCTGCGTCTGGCTGCTCCGCGTCCTGCGCCGGCCGTAGGCGACGGAGTGCACCGAGGCCCCGTTCCGGCGATCGGAACGGGGCCTCGGCGCACCTCGTCTGGGCGTTGCTAGTCGGTCGGCTGCTCGAAGGTGATGACGGTCCAGCCGAGGAGCAGCCGGTCGCCGTCGGACAGCGGGTGGGCGACACCGGGCTCGAGCTGCGTCCACTCGGTCGCCTCGGGGCCGGCGACGTGGGTGCCGTTGAGCGACCCGAGGTCGATCAGCGACACCTCGCTGCCCGAGCGCTGCAGGGCGGCGTGCGCCGACGACAGCACGTTCTGGGTGTCGGCGATCGGCACCGGCCGGGCGCCGCCGCTGGTCACCATCTCGTGGTTGTCCGGACGACGGCCGAGCACGATGTCCTCGTCGACGGTGACGACCATGCCGTCGTCGAAGCGCAGCACCGGCGCCGCGGCCTTGTCGGGACGCCAGAAGGCGGTCTGCTCACCGGAGTCCGGCGGAGCGCTCACCCGGCTGGCGCCCGAGCCGAACGCGGCGTCGGACCCGGCGCTGAACGACGACGGCGACTCGGACGACGCCGGGACGGCCGAGGACGACGACGGCGCGGGGGCGGCCAGCTGCAGCATGGCGCCGGATCCGGGCACCGTGCCCTCGACGAGGTCGAACGCGACCCCCGGCGGCATCTGCGGCGCGGCCTGGCCGGGACCGACGTACAGGGTCTGGCCCAGCTGGAAGCCGGAGGCGAGGGTGCCTCCGTCCACCGAGGTGCCGGACACCGGGACGCCGTCGACGGCCGGCTGGCCCTTCCCCGACCAGAGGGCGACACCGGTACCGGCGCCTCCCGCCGTGTCGGCGATCACCAGGGCGAAGGACGCCGACCCATGGGCGAGCGAGCCCACCTGGCCGGCGACGGCGGCGAGCACGCGGTCGGCCCCGGGACCGGACACGCCGAGGCAGGCGTGCAGGGCCGCGACCAGGGCGGGCGAGCCAGGAGCGTCGACCCACAGCAGTCCGCCGCCGCGGCGGGCGACGACAGAATCTCCGGGGAGCACTTCACAGCGGTCTGGCATGGCCTCCAGCCTAGTGATCGACCCGAGGTCTCGGCGCGCGCGCGACCCCGCCACGCCGGTCCGTCACCACGTTCTGCGAGGTGGATGGGACGCGCGGGGTGCAAGAGCCGCGTCAGATGGATGGTGCATCCCGTTCACGCGCTGCTCACCACCCCGAGCTCGGCCGGGTCGGCCATGCGCTCGGAGTGCGGGAGCACGCGCACGGTGTAACCGAAGGCACCCGTCCGCTCGAGCGGGACGGTCGCGGTGAACCAGTGCCGCGAGCCGTCGGTGTGCTCGTGCGCCATCGGCACACTGGTCACGTCGTGCAGCCCGTCGGCGTCGTCCACCCGGCCGTAGGCGGCCTGCACCTCGACGTCGGCCGGGGCGAGGCCCGGCAGCTCGACCTCGGCCCGCAGGGCGAGGGTCGTGCCGATCTCCGGGGTGTCGCCGGCGCCGGTCGCCTCCACGTGCGCGACGCGGACCGCCTGCCAGTGCGACAGCAGGTGCGACCGCCAGGCAGCCTCTTCGCGGGCCGGCGCGTAGCCGTCGCCGGCCATCACCCGGGCCGAGCCCGCGGCCGGCACGTACAGGGCCTGCACGTAGTCACGCACCATGCGGGTGGCCAGCACCTTGGGCCCGGTCTCGCGGAGCGTGTGCCGGACCATCTCCACCCAGCGGGCGGGGACACCGTTCGCGTCGCGCTCGTAGAACCGCGGCTGCACCTGGTTCTCGAGCAGGTCGTAGATGGCCCGCGCCTCGACCTCGTCCCGCCGGTCGGCGTCGGAGACGCCGTCGGCGGTCGGGATGGCCCACCCGTTCTGGCCGTCGAACCACTCGTCCCACCACCCGTCCCGGATGGAGAGGTTGAGCCCGCCGTTGAGGGCCGCCTTCATGCCGGACGTGCCGCAGGCCTCGAGTGGCCGCAGCGGGTTGTTCAGCCAGACGTCGCAGCCCCAGTAGAGGTAGCGGGCCATCCCGATGTCATAGCCGGGCAGGAACGCGATCCGGTGGCGGATCTCCGGGTCGTCGGCGAAGTCGACCATCTGCTGGATGAGCTTCTTGCCGCCGTCGTCGGCCGGGTGGCTCTTGCCGGCGATGATCAACTGGATCGGCCGCTGGGGGTCCAGCAGCAGCGCCTTGAGCCGCGCGGGATCGCGCAGCATGAGCGTCAGCCGCTTGTAGGACGGGACCCGCCGGGCGAAGCCGATCGTCAGGACGTCAGGGTCGAACGCGGTGTCGGTCCAGCCCACCTCGGCCTCGGTGGCCCCGCGGGAGAGCGCCGTCTCGCGGATCCGGCGGCGCACCTCCTCGACCAGCCGGCCGCGCAGCGTGCGGCGGATGCTCCACAGGTCGGCCGCGGGGATCTTGTCCACGCCGTCGAAGTGGACCGGCCCGTCGACCATCACCGGGTCGCCCTGGCTGGTGGTCTGGGTGCCCATCTCGACCAGCTCGCGGGCCGTCCACGTCGGCGCGTGCACGCCGTTGGTGATCGACCCGATCGGCACGTCACCCTCGTCGAAGCCCGGCCACAGGTCGCTGAACATGCCGCGGCTGACGTGGCCGTGCAGCTCGCTGACGCCGTTCGCCCGCTGGCCCAGCCGCAGGCCCATGTGGGCCATGTTGAACTTCGCCGGGTCCTCCTCGGCGCCGAGCACGAGCAGGTCGTGCATCGGCACGCCGAAGCCGGCGAAGTAGCGCTCGATGAGCGCCTTCGGGAAGCGGTCGATGCCGGCCGGGACAGGGGTGTGCGTGGTGAAGACGGTGCCGGCCCGGACCGCCTGCAGCGCCTCGGGGAACGACAGCCCGTGGGCCTCGGTGAGCTCGCGGATCCGCTCGATGCCCTGGAAGCCCGCGTGGCCCTCGTTGGCGTGGAACACCTCCGGCAGCGGGGTGCCGGTCAGGCCGCAGTGGGCGCGCACCGCCCGGACGCCGCCGATGCCCAGCAGCATCTCCTGGCGCAGCCGGTGGTCCTCGCCGCCGCCGTAGAGCCGGTCGGTGACCAGCCGCTCGGCGGGCGCGTTCTCCTCGATGTCGCTGTCGAGCAGCAGCAGGGTCACCCGGCCCACCTGGGCCCGCCAGACGTGGGCGTGCAGGGTGCGGCCCTCCGGCAGCGGCACGGTGATGACGGCGGCCGAGCCGTCGGGCTCGCGCAGCAGCTTCACGGGCAGGCCGTGCGGGTCGAGCGACGGGTAGTGCTCGAGCTGCCAGCCGTCGGCCGACAGCCCCTGGGCGAAGTAGCCGGCCCGGTAGAGCAGCCCGACGCCGATCAGCGGCACGCCGAGGTCGGAGGCGGCTTTGAGGTGGTCACCGGCCAGGATTCCCAGGCCGCCGGAGTACTGCGGCAGCACCTCGGTGATCCCGAACTCCGCGGAGAAGTAGGCGATGCTCTTCGGCGCCTCGTCCCCCAGCGACTGGTACCAGCGCGGCGTCGTCAGGTACTCCTCCAGGTCGTCGACGGCGTCCTGGAGACGGCGGACGAACCGGCGGTCCTTGGCCAGCTGCGCCAGCCGCTCGGCCGACACCTCGCCCAGCGCCCGGACCGGGTCGCCGCCACAGGTCTGCCACAGCGGTGGGTCCAGGGTCTCGAAGAGGTCGCGCGTCTCCGGGTGCCACGACCACCGGAGGTTCATCACGAGCTGGGACAGGGGGGTCAGGGGTTCGGGCAGCGCCGCACGGACGGTGAACCGACGAAGAGCACGCACCGGGCGAGACTAACCAGCACACGGCGTACCGCCAGGGGTTCGGGCGAATTGCCTGCCGGACCCCCGCGAGGGCCCTGACGGGTGAGCGTGGAGGGGCAGGACGAGAGCCGAGGTGCTGGTGGGACGGGACCTCAGTAGCGTGGACGGCGATGACTGGCCGCGCTGACCTCCGCCTCGGCATCTCCGATGTCGCCCCCGTCGTGTCCTGCGGGTCCTTCTCCGCCCGAGCCGTGGTCGGGGAGCACCTGCCGATCACGGCCACCGTCTTCCGCGAGGGCCACGACGCCGTCGCCGCGAATGTCGTCTGGAGCCCACCCGACGACCTCGGGTCACCTCCAGCGCGCCCAACTCCCGGCGACGACGACCCCAAGAGCCCGTTCGTCCGGATGGCCAAGCTCCCGCCGGAGCCCGACCGCTGGATCGCGACCGTCGTGCCCGACCGCGAGGGCCGCTGGACCTTCTGCGTCGAGGCGTGGAGCGACCCGCTGGCCACCTGGCGGCACGCCGTCGAGGTGAAGGTCGAGGCCGGGCAGGGTGCCGAGGAGCTCGCCAACGACCTCGAGGAGGGCGCCCGGCTGTTCGACCGCGTCGCCGCCGAGGCCGACGACGACTTTCGGGGCCGGGTGACCGCGGCCGCCGCCGCGCTGCGCGACACCACGCAGGAGCTGACCGTCCGAATCGCGCCCGCGCTGGCCGCCGGCCTGCAGCGCTACCTGCACGAGCACCCGGTGCGCGAACTGGTCACCCGGTCACCCCGCTACGAGGTGTGGGTCGACCGGCGCGAGGCGCTGTACGGCTCCTGGTACGAGTTCTTCCCGCGGTCCGAGGGCCCGGTCGTCGGCGGCAAGCCCACCCACGGCACGTTCGCCAACGCGCAGGACCGCCTGCCGGCCATCGCCGACATGGGCTTCGACGTCGTCTACCTGCCGCCGATCCACCCGATTGGCAGCGTGAACCGCAAGGGCCCGAACTCCACCCAGTTCCCCGGTGGCAACCCGCACGAGATCGGGCCCGACGACGTCGGCTCGCCGTGGGCCATCGGCAGCGCCGAGGGCGGGCACGACGCCGTCCACCCGCAGCTGGGCACGATGGAGGACTTCACGGCCTTCGTCGCGCGCACCCGCGAGCTCGGCATGGAGGTGGCGCTGGACTTCGCGCTGCAGGCCGCGCCGGACCACCCGTGGGTCGAGGCCCACCCGGAGTGGTTCACCACCAAGCCCGACGGCACGATCGCCTACGCGGAGAACCCGCCGAAGAAGTACCAGGACATCTACCCGATCAACTTCGACAACGACCCCGAGGGCATCTACGCCGAGTGCCTGCGGGTGATCCGCGTCTGGGTCGAGGCCGGGGTCAAGATCTTCCGGGTCGACAACCCGCACACCAAGCCGCTGAACTTCTGGCACTGGCTCATCTGGGAGGTCAAGCGGACCGACCCGGACGTGCTGTTCCTCGCCGAGGCCTTCACGCGGCCGGCGATGATGCACCAGCTGGCGCGCATCGGTTTCACGCAGTCCTACACGTACTTCACGTGGCGGACCCAGCGCGGCGAGCTCGAGGACTACGGCCGCGAGCTGGCCACCAACAGCCACTACATGCGGCCCAACTTCTTCGTGAACACCCCGGACATCCTCCACGAGTCGCTGCAGTTCGGCGGCCCGCCGATGTTCAAGATCCGGGCCGTGCTCGCGTCGATGATGAGCCCGACCTGGGGCGTCTACTCGGGCTTCGAGCTGTTCGAGCACGTGGCCGTGAAGCCCGGCAGCGAGGAGTACCTCGACAGCGAGAAGTACTCCCTGCGCCCGCGGGACTGGGAGGCCGCCGAGGCGTCCGGCCGGAGCCTCGCGCCCTACCTGCGCCGGCTCAACGAGATCCGGCGGGCGCACCCCGCCCTGCAGCAGCTGCGCACGCTGCACTTCCACTCTGTCGACAACCCGAACCTGCTCTGCTTCTCCAAGACCGACCCCGGGTCGCAGGACGCGGTGCTCGTGGTGGTCAACCTGTCCAGCCACAACACCCAGATCGGGACGACGGCGCTGGACATGCCCGTCCTCGGCCTGGACTGGCACGAGCGGTTCGGTGTCACCGACGAGCTCAGCGGCGCCCACTACGACTGGGGCCAGTTCAACTACCTGGAGCTGGACCCCTACCGGGAGCCGGCCCACGTCTTCGCGGTCACGCTCCCCCGACCGGTGCAGTTCCCACCGCCGGTCTCCTGAGAGAGGACCCTCGTGCCCCCCGCCGCTCGCACGCTCGCGACGGGCCCCTGCACGGGGCCGCCACCGCCACTCCCATCCGCAACTCCACGAGGGCTCCCGCAGCGATGACCGTTCCCGTTCCCGAGTCCGCCCCCGCGCACTCCGCCCTCCCCCCGCCCG
>DASQTE010000300.1:0-2484 GCA_035642035.1 Blastococcus sp. | reverse complement strand
GCCGCGGCAGCCGCTGCCTACCAGCGCGCCGCCGAGCTGACCGCCGGCGAGGAGCCCCGGGCCGCACGCCTGTACGTGGCCGCCCGCAACGCGTGGGCTGCCGGGCAGACCCCGCAGGCCCGCAGCCTGGTCGCAGCGGCGCGCGAGCTCGCCGACGACCGACTGCTGCGCGCCGACATCGACCGGCTCCGAGGCCGCATCGAGGTCAACGTCGGTTCCGCCGGCGACGCGCACCGCATCTTCACCGCCGCTGCCCGCGCCGTGGGGACGGACGACCCCAATCGCGCGCTCGAGATGGCCGTCGCCGCAGCGCTGCTGAGCACTTACGGCGCCGACAGCGGCAGCACCCTCGACGCCGCCGCTCTCGCCGCCGCCGGCGACACGCCCCGGACCCGCTGCCTCGGCCACCTGCTTCTCGCCCTCACCCAGGTATCCGCCCAGGACTGGCCGCGCAGCCTGGCGTCCCTGGGAGACGCGCTGCACACCGGCGCCGACATCGGTGACCTCGATCTGCTGTCCCACCTCGGCAACGCGGCCCTGCACCTGGGAGACCACGAAGCCCATCACCGCTGCTTCACGCAGATGGTCGCCGGCGCCCGAGACGCCGGCGCCGCCATGCACGTCCTGTACGCGCTGCCCCGGCTCGGCTTCACCCAGCTCGTCGCCGGCCAGTGGACCGTGCTGCGCGCCGCTGCCGAGGAGGCGCTCTCGCTGAGCGCCAGCATCGGACAGCGGCAGTTGGCCGCGGCCCCACGCGGCTGGCTCCTCCTGCTCGCTGCCCTCCAAGGCCGACCGGCCACCGAGTACGACCAGCGCCTCGCCGACCTCGACGCTGCGGCCGAGCAGCCGCTCGGGATCCTGGCGGACCCGGTGCACGACCTCACGCGCTGGGCGCAAGGCACCCGCGCCACCCACGACGGTGACGCCCGCGCCGCGCTGCACCACCTCGGCAGCATCCGGCTGAGCACCATCAGCCGCCTTGCCGCCCTCGACCGCATCGAGGCCGCCCTTCGCGCCGGCGACCGGGAACAGGCAGCCAGGTGGGTGGAGGCGCTGGCCCCGTTCGCCGAGGGCACCCGATGGCCGTGGGCACTGGCCGTGCTCGACCACGGCCGTGCCCTGGTCGCCGAACCCGCCGATGCCCACGCCCTGTTCGAGAGCGCCCTGACTCATCACGCCAGCAGCAGGGCCAGGCCGTACGACCGGGCCCGGACCCACCTTGCTTACGGGGAGTTCCTGCGCCGCTCGCTGCACCGTGTCGACGCGCGCACCCACCTGCGTTCCGCCTGGAGATCTTCGCGGACCTCGACGCGGAGCCGCTGGTCGCGCGAGCGACCCAGGAGCTGCGAGCGTCCGGGGAGACAGCTCGCAGACGTGACCCGTCCACAGCGCTGCAACTCACTCCGATGGAACGCCAGGTTGCCCAGCTGGTCGGCCGAGGCATGTCCAACAAGGACATCGCCGCCCAGTGCTGGGTGTCGCACCGGACGGTCGCTTTTCACCTCCGCAACATCTTCACGAAGGCAGGCGTCACCTCCCGCGGCGAGCTCGCCCGCCTCCAGCTGGAGTAGCCGCACGCGTAGACCCGTACAAGCACCCGGACACGGGGTAACAGGACGAAGAAGTGTGCCCGCCGAGATGCCGATCCGCATGCGGGCAGTCAGGGCCGGTGTGGGGCGGGCGGCGTGGGGGGAGCGTGTGTGCAACTCTGCGCACTCGTCCCGTCTCGACGAGTTTGAGGGACCCGGCTACGTACGCGTCGCGACGACCGTGAGCATCGCGCCGGGCCAGATCGAAGCGTTCATTTACGTCCTTCGGTCCCCACCCTCGACCTCCTGAGCTTCATGCCGCCGAGCGGGTCGGCTCGGCGGCGTCGGCGATCGTCAGGAGCCCGGCGCACGTGCCGGAAGTATCAGGTGGGCCGGCCTCGACCTCCGTGAGGAAGGACGAGGTGCGGGGGGCGGCATGCCAACAACAGCGAGGGTCGTCGTGGGCCTGGCCAGCATGGTGGCCTTGTGGCTGATCCTGGCACTCACTCTCTTCTCGGGGACAGGCCCGGCCGGCCACCCTCCCGGCCTTCGCTCGGACGTCGTCAGCACCGCCCCCGCCACCGTGCCAGGGGACGTGAGCGTCCAGAACGCCCTCGGCGACGGTCGCCCCAGGTAACAGCCGCGGGCGGTCCTCGGGCTCCCTCACGGCCGCCGCGCCCGCGTACTTCTCTGCTGTCGTGGCCGTGACGATCACCTACGCGCCAGCCCACGTTCTGGTTAGCGGCAGACCGACGCCGACTACCTGGGGTCGGCTCGGCGGTTCCAGCAACGCACGACTCTGCCGCGCTGCGCGCGGGCGCGCTCGTGCCGAGGGGAGGCTGGCGATGGCGGTCGGGTTGCGCGCCTGTGCGGGCGGCGTGGGGGAGCGTGTGTGCAACTCTGCCCACCCGTCCCGTCTCGACGAGTTTGAGGGACCCGGCTACGTACGCGTCGC
>DASQTE010000299.1:0-6861 GCA_035642035.1 Blastococcus sp. | reverse complement strand
CACCACATGGCGGTGGCGACCCCGGCCGGTGGTGGTTGGGTCGCCGCCGCGCGGCCGCGGCGCACTGCCGCTGCAACCTGCTCGAGCCGTTGTGGGATGGCACCGGTGACCGGGACGGGGACGAGAATGGGTGCGACCTGGTTACCTAGCGTGGCGGCGGTGGTGGAGCGGCGCATGGACACGGGGACGCCCACCGCGATGGGGTCGACGGCCTCGCCGCGGGCCGCCAGGAGATCCCGCAGCGCGGCGGACGCCGCGACGAGGACCGCGTCGTTGACGGTGGCTCCGTGCCGGTGGGCCAGGGCCCGTAGCGGCGCGGTCTCGGCCCGGACGACCTCGTACCGGCGCCGGTCGCCGACCGGTCCGATGAGCGTGCAGGTCGCTGCCGAAGCCGGCCGCGAGCCGCCGGCGGCACGCAGCCATCGCCGCAGCGAGCGGATGCCGCCCGGTAGTCGCCGCACGGCCTGGCGGCGCCGGGCCGCCGCATCGCCGGCCAGCTCGCGTCGGGTCGGTGCTGGCCGGGCCGCTGCACGCGCTGCCGTTGCGGGCGCGCCATCGGCGAGCGCCGACAGCACGGCCAGTCCGCCGACGCCGTCGGCCAGGACGTGATGCAGCACGACCAGCAGGGCGACTTCGCCGTCGGCGAGCCCGGTCACCAGGGCCGCCGACCACAACGGGCGGGTAGGCGGCAGCGGGGTGGTCATCAGCCGCCCGGCGAGGTCGAGCAGGGCGCGCTCGTCGCCCGGCGCCGGGCATGCGATCCGGCAGACGTGCTGAGCAGGGTCGGCAGCCGGGTCGTCCACCCACACCGGCGGACCGCAGCCCAGCGGCGCCGGGACGAGCCGCTGCCGCAGCCGTGGCACCGCCCCGGCCCGGTCGGCGACCAGCCGCTCCAGGGCCGCAAGGTCACCGGCGGGGATCCCTGCCAGCCGCAGGATCGCGCCCACGTGCGAGGGCACCGGTCCCAAATCCATGGCCAGCGCGACCACGTCACCTGGCGTCGCGCGCTCGACAACCCCCCGCGCGCGAACCGCGCTGCGATTGCTGATCCCGTCCATGGCCGCCTCCGGCTCGCCGGTGTCGCCCGCTGCACCAGCGTCGGACATCGACGGCAGCGCCTCCAGGGTCGAAGGACCCGCGCGGCGGCCGTCCCCGCCCAGCTCGCAATGCGGTCAGCGGCAAGAGCGGTCAGGGTTGGGGTTCCCGCGTAGCGGACCCGCGACCGCTCGGGGACCCCGGCTTCCGAGACCTGACATGGTCCTTCCGCGACCGGCACAACCGCACCGTGCCCATGGTGGCGGGCCGGGACGGGTCCCGACAGCTCGGTCGCGCCGGCACGGCTCCCCCCTCGGTACCTTGGTGTCCGGATGGTGGAAGCGGGGCCCGCATGAGCGAGAGCACCGACGCCGCATCGGGGGGCCGTTGGCGGCGGGTCCCGGCGGTCACTTGGCTGCCTCGGTACGAGCGGGGCTGGCTGCGCGGCGATGTCGTCGCGGGTGCCGTGGTGGCGGCGCTCGCCGTCCCTCAGGCGCTCGGCTATGCCTCGATCGCCGGTGCGCCGGTCGAGGTGGGCCTCTATGCGGTGCCGGTGGCTCTGGTGGCGTACGCGATCTTCGGCTCGTCACGGCAGCTCGTCGTCGGTCCGGTGTCGACCGTGTCGGTGCTGTCGGGCTCCCTGCTGGCCAGCTTCGGGGTCGCGGGGACGGCGCAGGCCGCGTCGTACACGGCGGCTCTGGCACTGGGCTCCGGTCTCGTCCTGATCGTCGCGGGCTTCCTCAGGATCGGGTGGGTGGCGGAGTTCCTCTCCAAGCCGATCATCACCGGCTTCGTCCTCGGCCTGACCATCCTGGTCGTGCTCAGTGAGGTGCCCCACCTGCTGGGCGTGCAGACGCCGCGGGGCCGGGTGGTCGAGCGGGTCAGCTCCCTCGGCGAGAGCCTCACCCGCGGCGACGCCGCCCTGGTGACGGTGATCGTCTCGGCGGTTTCGCTGCTCGTCCTCTTCGGTGGCCAGGCGTTGGCCCGGCGGGTGCCGTGGGGACTCCTGGTCCTGCTCGGTGGTGTCGTTGCATCCTCGGCACTGGACCTGCAGGCGCGGGGTGTCGAGGTCGTCGGCTCGGTGCCGCGCGGGCTACCGACGCCCGGCGTGCCGTCGGTGGCCGCCGGCGACCTGGTGACGCTGCTCGGCGCCGGCGCGGCGCTGGCGCTGGTGGGTCTCGCGGAGGGGCTCAGCGCCGCCCGGCTGTTCGCGGCCCGCGGCGGCTACCGGATCGATGCCGACCAGGAGCTGCTCGCCTCCGGTGCGGCCAACCTCGGCTCCGGCCTGTTCGGCGGTATCGGCGTGGCTGGCAGCCTGTCCAAGACGGCGGCCGTCAGCGACGCTCGCGGCCGTACGCAGCTGGCGGGCGTGACCGCGGCCATGCTGTCGCTGGTCGTCATCGCCGTCATCGCGCCGGTGCTCGCGGAGCTGCCCAGGGCCGTCCTCAGTGCCATCGTGGTCAACGCGGTGTGGAAGCTCATCGACGTCGGGGCGCTGCGTCGCTATGCCCGGGTGCGTCGGAACGACATCGTCGCCGCGCTGGTCGCCGCCGTGGGGGTGCTGGCCCTCGGGCCGCTCTACGGCCTGCTCCTCGCGGTCGGCGGCTCGGTGCTGGGCCTGGTCTACCGGTCCAGCCGGGTCGACGTCGAGGTGATGGGAAGGGTGCCGGAGGAGAAGGCGGCCTGGGGCAGCATCCGGGACCACGACGAGCGGCCGACGTACCCGGGGGTCCTGGTGCTCCGCAGCGCCACGCCGATCTTCTGGGTCACCGCGGCGCCGGTCCATGACGCCGTCCTCGCCGAGCTCGAGGCCGCGCCGGGCACCCGCGCGCTCGTGCTCGACATGGAGGCGACCGACCAGATGGACACGACGAGCGCCGACGCGCTCGCCGACCTGCTGCGCGAGCTGCGGGCGCGCGGGGTCGACCTCTACCTGGTGCGCGTCATGTGGGCGGTCCGCCGGGTGTTGCGCCGGTCGGGGCTGATGGCCGAACTCGGTGAGGACCACTTGTGGCACAGCATCTCGCAGGGGGTGCGGGAGGCTCGGCGCGCGCACGGACTCAAGCACCTTCCGGCGAGTGCCGGCATCGCCAGCGCCGAGGACGTTCCCGGCGAGGAGCTCCTCGGCGAGGAGACGGCGGAGGAGCACATTGCTGCCCGTAGTCCGGCTCCCATCCGCCGGAGCGGCACAGCGGGTACGTCCGACTGAAGGCGATGACGAACAGGTCATCGCCCCCGCCGGAGCTGCTGCCGCAGACGGGCACCAATCCGTTCTGGCCACGGGTCCTGAGCCCTACCGGCTGGACGCGCCGTCCCGGATGGCGAGCGCGGCCTGGATGAGCGCGGCGTGGGTCAGCGTCTGGGGGAAGTTGCCGAGGTGGGCTCCCGTCGCGGGGTCCATCTCCTCGGCGTAGAGGCCGAGCGGGCTGGCGCGCTCGAGCAGCGCTCGGAACAGCCCGACCGCCTCAGGGCATCGTCCGGTGCGGGCCAGGGCTTGGACAAGCCAGAACGAGCAGGGCAGGAAGGCGCCTTCGGTGCCGGGCAGGCCGTCGCGTCCGGGCGGGTAGCGGTACAGCAGCGGGCCGCCGGCGGACAGCTCTTCCCGCATGGCATCGATCGTGCCGCGCACGCGTGGGGAGTCGACGTCCTCGATGCCCAGCAGCGGCAGGACGAGCAGCGCCGCGTCGAGGTCGTCGGAGCCGTAGCTGCGGGCGTAGCTACCTTTGACCGGGTCGAAGCCTCGTGCCCGCACCTCGGCGGCGATGGCCTCCCGGGCGGTCTGCCACCGCTGACGCTGCCGGCTACGCAGCCGGTGGGTTTCGGCGATGCGGAGGGCGCGGTCGACGGCGAGCCACGCCATGAGCTTGGAGTGCACGTGCTGCGCGGTGTCGTCGCGGATCTCCCAGATGCCGGCGTCGGGCTCCTGCCAACGCTGGACGACCAGGTCGACGAATCCCCGCACCGCCCGCCAGGTCTCGGAGTACAAGGGGTGCCCCGCCTGCACCAGCACCCAGGCGGCGTCGACCACCCAGCCGTAGCCGTCGAGCTGGTGCTGGTCGGCTGCGCCGTTGCCGGTGCGCACCGGAACGCTGCCGGCGTAGCCGGCCCAGCGCGGCAGCTCGCGCTCCGGCGCCGCGTGCCGGCCGTCCAAGGTGAGCAGCACCGGCAGGCGGGGCCGCTCGAGCCGGCTGGCGTGCAGCAGCCAGGAGAGGAAACCTCGAGCCTCCTCGGGCTTGCCGACGCCGAGGAAAGCGCCGATGCCGATGCTGGCGTCCCGGGGCCAGACGTAGCGGTAGTCCCAGTTCCGCACGCCACCCGGATCTTCGGGCAGCGAGGTGGTGGGGGCGGCGACGGGAGCCCGCGAAGGCGAGTACGTCAGCAGCCGCAGCGTCAGCAGGCTGCGCTCGACGGCGGCGCGGAACGGCACCGACTCGTCGATCTGTGCCGTCCACGCCCGCCAGCGGGCTTCGTCCCGGGCGAGGAGATCCCAGGCGGCCGCCGGGTCGACGTGGACGAGCGGTTCGCGGTGGGCCACGGCCAGCACGAGGGTGACCGGCCGCTCCGGCGTGACCGTGATCGGCGTGGGCCGGCCCGGTTCGACGGTGAGCTCGGGCGTGCATCCCAGGGAGACCGCCAGCGACCCCCACTGGCACACCATCGTCCGGCGGTCGCGGCGGAGACGGGGAGGGCGGTGGTGCTCCCCGAGGCGCGGGTCGAACTCGACGACGGCGTCGACGGCTCCTCCCTCGGACGAGAGGCGCCGCACGACGATCGTCGCCGGCAACAGGCGCCCCGTCACCTCGGCCACCATCCCCTCGGTGAGGGTGAGCCGACGGTCACCCACTGCCCAGGTCGTCTCCAGCGTGGCCGTGAGCGGCCGGTAACGGCGCTCGACGACCGCGGCGGCCCGGGCCGGCCCGGCCCGGAACGTTCCGGCTGGCGGGCCACCGACGAGCCGGCCGAAGACCGGCGGCCCGTCGAAGCGGGGTACGCAGAGCCAGTCCATCGCGCCGTCGCTGGAGACGAGCGCCGCGGTACGGGTGTCGCCGATCAGCCCGTAGTCCCCGATCGACGGCAGCGGCCGCGAGCCCGCGATCCCGGGGCCGGCTGTCATGGCTTGGGTGCGGGCTTGAGGACGGCGCACGTCAGCGGGCCTGGAGGAGGGCGCCGAGAACGCCGCCGTAGAGGAGGTGGGCGACGATCGCGACTGCAGGGGTCTGGATGCCGTAGTTGAGGCCGAGGAGGCCAGGCGGCTCCAGGACGGCGGTGCTGGACGGGCCGGCCCGGTGCGACGCCATCCGCGGGTGGACGCCAGGGAGCAGCGGCAGCAGCACGGTCAGGGCGACGGCGACGTGGAGGAGACCGAGCAGCGCGCCCAGCCACCAGGTGGCACCGTGCAGCAGGGCGAAGGTGGCCGCGTAGCCGAGGGCGAAGCCCTGACCGGCGGTGAGGTGGACGAAGAACCCGACGACCCGGGCCCGGTCGGGATCCGCGGAGACGAGCGTGCCGAGCGCGAGGGGAAGGTCGAGGCGGGTGAGCCCGGCCAGCTGGGCGGCGATCATCACCGCGGTGAGGGTGGTGGTGGCGATGACCCCGAAGAGTGCCCATCCGGCCCAGTCCATCTCAGCGGCGACTGAGTTGGCGGGCCTTGGCGTACAGGCTGCCGAGCATGTGCTGGAAGGCCTCGTGGAAGCCGGCGACCCCGCTGTCCTCCAACGCCAGACCGACGTCGTCCATGTCGACGCCGACGGCGGCCAGCCGGCGCATCACCTCGGCCGCCTCCGCCACGCCGGTGTCGAGGGTGCGGGCCATGCGGCCGTGGTCCTCGAAGGCGGCGATGGTGGACTCGGGCAGAGTGTTGACGGTGGCGGGGCCGATGAGCTCGTCGACGTAGACGGTGTCCGGGTAGGCGGGGTTCTTGGTGGACGTCGAGGCCCACAACGGCCGCTGGCGGTGCGCGCCGAGGCTGGCCAGACGGTGCCACCGGTCGCCGGAGAACTGCTGCTGGAACAGCCGGTAGGCAAGCTTGGCCTGGGCGACCGCGGCGCGGCCCCGAAGCGCCAGCGCCTCCTCCGTGCCGATGGTCTCCAGCCGTCGGTCGACTTCGGTGTCGACCCGGCTGACGAAGAACGAGGCGACGCTGTGCACCGTCGACGGGTCCCCACCTCGGCCGGTGAACGTCTCGAGGCCGGCCAGGTAGGCCTCGATGACCTCGGCGTAGCGGGCGAGGGAGAAGATCAGCGTGATGTTGATGCTGCGGCCCTCGGCGATCATCGCCTCGATGGCCGGGACGCCCTGGGTCGTCGCCGGGATCTTCACGAACAGGTTGGGCGCGTCGATCCGTACATGCAGCGCACGGGCGGCGGCGATCGTGTCCGCGGTCTTCCGAGCCAGCTCGGGAGCGACCTCGACCGACACGAAGCCGTCCGTCCCGTCGGACGCGTCATGGACCGGGCGCAAGACGGCGAGAGCTGCGGTGATGTCGGTGACGACCAGCTCCCAGTAGGCGTCCTCGACCGAGACGTGGGCCGCCGTCAGGGAGGCGAACTGCTCGTCGTAGTCGGCCGAACCCTCGATCGCCCTGGCGAAGATGGTCGGGTTGGCGGTGACGCCGCGGATCCCGTCGGCGACCATCCGGGCGAGGGTGCCGTCGCGCAGGTAGCCGCGAGTGAGGTTGTCGAGCCAGGGGCTCTGGCCCTGCTCGGCGTACAGGCGATGCAGGTTGCTCATCGGGACTCCTTCCCGCCGTCAGCGCGCGGGTTCTCGGGACCCGCCGGCGGACCGGCGGGATCGGCTCGGTCGGGACGGCCGGCAAGCAGGTGACGC
>DASQTE010000298.1:0-4937 GCA_035642035.1 Blastococcus sp. | reverse complement strand
CGTCGGTCGGTCGGCGGCGAGTGGGCAGTTGTGGTCGCCCGGGACGGCGTGTCGGCGCGTGTCGGTGACCGCAACTGCTCAGTCGGCGTCCGGTCGGTCGGCTGGGAGACTCGGCGACATGTCGACAGCTTCCCTGGTCCGCACCCGGTTCCCCTCCGCCGTCCTCGTCGCCGTCGGGCTGGCCGCCGGCTTCGGCGTCGCCCAGGGCACCGGGATCCGGGCGCTGGGTGGCGCTGTCTTCGCCGCGGCGGGCCTGGCCGCCGGAGTGCTGTGGCTGCAGCGCCGCGGTCCGGCTCCCGCCGTGGCCCTCGCCGCGCTCTACGTGGGCGCCTTCGTGCTGGCCCACGTGCTGGCGATCGGGGTGGGCCTGCCGGCCTGGCTGGCGGTGGGCCTCGTCACCCTGGCCTCCGTCGGAGTGACGTTGGCGGTGGCCGACGCCCCGCGCACGGAGGCTCCCGGCCGCTGAGCAGCCATCCGACCCGAGCTGCCGCGCAGGACGCGGAGGGCGAGGCGGGGGGCCATGAGGGTCTCCGGCCGGTCGACGAGGTTGACCACCCTCAGGAACGCGCGTCCGACCGCCGGGTCGTGCTCCGCGGCGACGTGCAGCCGCTCGAGGTAGGCGTTGACGGCGCGCACCTTGGGTGTCCGCGGACCGGGCACGCCCGGGAAGCGCAGGTCCGCGCCGACGGAGATCTCCCACGGGGTGTCGACGATGCGGGCGGCCTCCCGCAGGAATCGCGGCGCGAGGTCCCCCGTGCCGTCCGCCAGGCAACTGCGCAGCCGGAGGGACTCGACGGCGGCGACGGTCATCCCCTGCCCGTACACCGGGTTGAAGCTGGAGATGGCGTCGCCGAGGACGAGGTAGCCCCGCGGGAAGCGGCGCATCCGCTCGTACCGACGCCGCGTGCTCGCCGGGAACCGGAAGAGCCGCGGATCCGACATCGGCTCGGCGTCCCCGATGACGTCGTGGATCGCCGACGACGGGAGCGTCGCCGCGTACTCCGTGTAGCCGGCGTGGTCCAGGGGCGGGGTGTCGCCGAGCATCCCGCCGAAGGTCACGATCCAGCGGTCGTCCTCCTGCGCGATCATCACGCCGGCCCGGGGGTTGCCCACCGTGCCCGCGACGGCCGCGCCCTCCGGACCGTCCGGATCGCGTCGGTAGGACCGCGACGCGTAGGCCAGGCCGACGTGCACCTGCTCGACCTCCGGAACGGGATAGCCGAGCGCCTCCAGCCACTGCGCCCCGCGGGAGCCGCGGCCGGTGGCATCGACGACCAGATCGGCGGACAGGGCCTCATCGCAGCTGTCCGCGGCCCGGCGCAGGACCCGGAGCCCGGTCACCCGGTCGCCGGACGCCACCAGGCCGGCGGCGTCGCAGCCGTCCACGATCGCGACGTTCGGCAGGGCGCGGACCCGCGCCCGGATCCGCGACTCCAGCAGCGGCCGGCTGACCCCGAGGCCCAGGAGTCCCGAGGGCGCCTGGCGCAGCAGCCGGCCGCCGTTGATCCAGCGGAACCCCTCCTGCAGGTCGACCGCGGGCACGCCGAGGCCGACCAGCTCCGCGGTCAACCCGGGGAAGAGCTCCTCGAGGGCCTCCCGGCCGCGGGCGAGCAGGCCGTGGGCGTGCCGGCCCTGCGGCACGCCGCGCCGTGGTGCCGCGTCGTCGGGCAGGTGATCACGCTCGACGACGGTGACGGCCGCGTAGGTCTCGCTCAGGACGCGGGCCGCCAGCAGCCCTCCCATGCTGGCCCCGACGACGACGGCGTGATCGGTGTGCTCGGACATCGTGTCCTCCTCGCATCTGGGGAGGCCACGGTGCTGCGGGGGACTGCTCACCCGACAGGTCGGTCGCTGCTCACTTCCTGCTCAGGTCCGTGGAGCTCCCGCTCCCACAGCCAGGCCGTGATCCGGTCGATGCCGGCGCCGAGGTGACGGCGGTAGGTCGAGAACGGCAGCCCCAGGCGTTCGGCCGCCACCTCCTGGGTCGGTACGCCGCGGAAGAACGTCGTCGCCACCACGCGGTGCAGCTTGCCGGCTCGCGGATCATCGGCGAGGGAGTCCGTCGCCTCGACCAGGAGCTCTGCCAGGGCCTGCGCGGCCGGCCGGCCGTGCGCGACGTCGGAGACCACCCGCGAGCGGCACAGCGGGTTGCGCGCCAGGTCGCCCGGCCGGCGGGCAGAGCGGAGCGCGTCCCGGACGGCGGTCTGGAACTCCTGCTCCGACAGGACGACCCGGAGCCGGCCCGGGTCGGGGACCGGCGCCGACGGCCCGGGGCCGTCGGCGAGCTCGCGGTCGCCCAGCGTGCTCAACCACTCGTCGACCGGCATGGCCCGCCAGTCGTGGGCGAAGAGGGTGAACGTCCGGTCGCCGACGGTGGCCTCCCCCGCCGGGGAGTGCTCGATGTAGGCCATCTGGGCGGCCCAGAACTCGGGGTCCGCCAGGACGAGGAACGACAGCGCCGGGCCCGACTGCGACGACCACGCCGACGCGCAGCTCACCTGGATCTGGTCCATCACCGGCGACGGCCGGTGGTAGGCCTCCGGGACGACGAAGGTGCGCAGGAGGTCCAGGTGCTCACCGGGGCGCAACCGCCCGACGGCGTCGGCGTGCGCCCAGGCCGCGGCGACGACGGGGTCGACAGCGAGGTCCGTCGCGTCGGGCACGGACAGCTCCAGGTGCAGCGCGAAGCCGGCCGGCTCCGGGTGCCCGGCCCGGCGGTACACCCGGCAGCGCTCCGGCCGCCGGTCGAGCCAGTACGCCAGGACCGCCGCCGACTCGGGCCCCTCCGCCTCCCGGGTCATCGCCAGCATCGCCGCACGATCGGCCGGGCGCGGGACGTCCTCGTACACGCCGCAGTCCACGTCCCAGGTCATGAACGGCGCGTACACGGGATTGCGGCGGTGCAGGAACATCAGGTCCCGCCAGATGCGGGTGCCCTCGGCAGGGTTCCGGCGCAGCCGGTCGAACAGGTATGCGCGGATCCGGCGGTGCAGCTCGGCGTAGCGGTCGGGGTCCCGCCAGCGCAGCTCGGCGTCGAGGACGTCCCGGGCCAGGTCGTGCGGGTACAGGCCCTCGGTGGCCTGCTCCACGAACGACCGGGCGCGCAACCACTGGAAGAGCTCGTCGATCCCCGGCTGCTCGAGGACCGCGCGCAGCAGCGACTCCGTGGTCACGCGCGCGTGCGCGCAGACCTCGAGCGCCGCGCGGTGCCGCGGTGACGGCGCCTCGTCGACGATCCGTTCGAGCAGGACCCGCACCAGATCCGGTGGGCCGGGCTCGACCAGCGCGAGGGGCGCGCCGGTGCCGAACGCGGTCTCGGCCAGCAGGCACAGCGCCAGGGGGTGCCCGCCGGCGAACGCCAGGGCCGGCTCGCGGAGGTGCGGCGGGACGCCACGCGTGGCCAGCAGCCGGCCGGCGTCGTCCGGTGGGAGGTTGCGCAGGGCGACGACCCGGAGCAGGTCCTGCCACGACGGGTCGAACCGCCAGGCGCTCTCGGGCGGCTCGCGCCCGGCGACGACGGTCAGTGCCTCCGCCGGCAGCCGCGGCAGGAACCGCTCCCGCAGCCAGCCCTGGAGCCCGGCACACCGCTCGAAGGTGTCCACCACCAGCAGCAGTGGGCCGAGGTCGTGCAGCGCCGGGAGGGGGTCGCTCCCTGGGGGCAAGCCGAGCTGATCGGCCAGTGCGGCGAGGAAACCGCCGGGAGACGGGTCGATCGTCCGGGCGTCCAGGGCGACCGTGGTGACCCCGGTCGGCTCGGCGTCGAGCGCGATCCTGCGCAGCAGCGCGCTCTTGCCGATCCCGCCGGGCCCGTGGACGAACAGCACCGCGAAGCCCGGGTCGCCGGCGAGCGCGGCCGCCACGAGCTCCCGTTCGGCGTCACGGCCGACGAACGCGTCCAGCCCCGCGCGTCCGAGCCGCGCGGCGAGATCCGTTGCCCCGGCGGTCCGGCCGCGGACGCTCACGGGCGAAGGCTAGCCGCGCGAGCGGCTGCTGCGGGGGTCCGTAGCGTCGGCCGCGCGGCGGTGAGTCCGGTCACCATCCGCGCCGGAGGGGCCACGTCCGCCATGGCCGACGCCGCGCGCGCGGAGGCCCCCGCTCGCCGAGCGACTACCATGGGAAGGTCGCCGGGCCGGCGGCCGTTACTCCCGATGTCGGTGCGAGAGCGCGCCGGATCCCCGAAATCCCTGAGGTGCCTCTTCGCATGCCCACCCGCGACGACCTGCGCAACGTGGCGATCATCGCCCACGTCGACCACGGCAAGACCACCCTGGTCGACGCCCTCCTCCGCCAGGCCGGTGCCCTCGGGCGTGCCAAGGGCGAGGGGACGGACAACGACTCCACGCAGGACCGCGTCATGGACTCGATGGACCTCGAGCGCGAGCGCGGCATCACCATCCTCGCCAAGAACACGGCCATCCACCTGGCCGACGAGGACGGCAACCCCGTCGTCGTCAACATCGTCGACACCCCCGGCCACGCCGACTTCGGTGGCGAGGTCGAGCGCGGCCTGTCGATGGTCGACGGCGTCGTCCTGCTCGTGGACTCCTCCGAGGGCCCCCTCCCGCAGACCCGCTTCGTCCTCCGCAAGGCGCTGGGCAAGGGCCTGCCGGTCATCCTCGTGGTGAACAAGACCGATCGCCACGACGCCCGCATCGCCGAGGTCGTCGACGAGACCTACGAGCTGTTCATGGAGCTGCTCGAGGACTCGGGCATGGACGTGGACAACCTCGACTTCCCGATCGTCTACAGCAACGGCAAGACCGGTCAGGCCTCGCTCACCCGTCCCGAGGACGGCACGTCGCCCGACAGCCCCGACCTCGGGCCCCTGGTGAAGACGCTGCTCGACACGATCCCGCCGCCGGTCTACGACGCCGAGGAGCCGCTGCGCGCGCAGGTCACCAACCTCGACGCCTCGCCCTACCTCGGCCGCCTGGCGC
>DASQTE010000297.1:0-15901 GCA_035642035.1 Blastococcus sp. | reverse complement strand
TGATCCTGATCTTCCTGCTGCTCTCCGACGTGATCGCCGGGCGGCTGGCGAGGAGAGTGGCATGAACGAGTTCGCGGTCCTCGCCCAGCTCACCGTCGTCGCGATGGTGCCGTACCTGCTGGCCTCGCTGGGCACCATGCTGGGCGGGCTGGCCGGCGTCTTCAGCGTCTCCCAGGAAGGCATCATGCTGCTGGGCGCCTCCGTCGGCTTCCTGGTCAGCTACGGCACGGGCAGCACCACGGTCGGGGTACTGGTCGCGGCGGCGCTCGGCGCGGTGTTCGGGTTCGCCCTCGGCTGGGCGACGACGGTGCTCCGCCTCGACCAGTTCGTCGTCGGGCTCGCGCTGTTCTTCGCCGCGACCGGGCTGGCCGGGCTGCTGTACCGCATCGTGATCGGGCAGACCGCCACCACACCGCTGGTCGACACGCTGCCGCGGGTGGAGATCCCGCTGCTCAGCGACATCCCGCTGCTCGGGACGGCGCTGTTCTCGCACAACGTGCTGGTGTACTTCGCCGCGCTGGTGACGGTCGGGCTGTGGTACTTCCTCTACCGCACGCGGGCGGGGCTGAACCTGCGGTCGGTGGGGGAGAACCCCAAGGCGGCCGACAGCCTGGGCATCCCGGTGGCGCGCACGCGGCTCTGGACGACGGCGGCCGGCGGTGCCCTCATGGGCGTGGCCGGGGCGTTCCTCCCGCTGGTCTACACCGGCACGTTCACCGAGGGCATCGTCGGCGGCCGCGGCTGGCTGGCCATCGCGCTGACCTTCTTCGGGGGCTGGCGGCCGCAGTACATCGCGGCCGGCGCGCTGTTCTTCGCCACGATGGACGTCGTCGCCCTGCGCGCCGAGGTCTCGGGGATCGACATCCCCAGCCAGGTGCTGCTGGTCATCCCGTACGTGGCGACGCTCGTGGTGATGGTGTTCGCGTTCCGCTGGGCCCGGGTGCCGGAGTTCCTCGGCAAGAACTACGACCGGGAGAGCCGGACCGGCTGAGCGGCGCCGGCCGGGGGTCCTCGTGGTCCCCGGGCCGGCGGGCTCAGGCGGTGCGGCCGCTGCGCTTGTGCAGGTAGAGGTCCGCGTCGGCGCGGGCGAGCACCGTGGTCAGCGTGTCGCCGGGCTGCGCCGCCGCGACGCCGACCGACCAGGTGAAGGCGTTCGTGGCGTCGAGCTGCTGGAGGATCTCGCGGGCGCCTGCGGGGTCGGTGGCCGGCAGGCAGAGCACGAACTCGTCGCCGCCGTACCGGCCGAGGAGATCGGCCTGCCGGAGGCGGGCCGACCAGCCCGCGGTCAGGTCCCGGAGGAGCGCGTCGCCCGCACCGTGCCCCTTGCGGTCGTTGACCTCCTTGAAGTGGTCGAGGTCGAGGAGCGCGAAGCTGAGCGGCTCGCCCGTCCGCGCCGCCCGGGCCAGGTGCCGGGCCGCCTCGTCCTCCCACGCCCGGCGGTTGGCCACGCCGGTGAGCGGATCGGTCGTCGCGGCGGTGCGCAGGCTGCGCGCGAGGCGGCCCTGCGCCTCGGTGAGGGCGACGGCCGACACCATGACCGTGGCCCACGCGACGGCGAAGCCGTCCGGCCGGGCGGCGACGGCGCCGGCCGTCGTCAGCAGGACCAGGGACGCGGCGTGCACCCGGGCCGCGGGCAGGTCGAAGAAGTGCGCCGCGTACAGGCCGACGGCGATGACCGCGGGACCGAGCCCGACGATCCCGACGGCCGTGGCCGACTGCCAGGCGAGCAGGGCGATCAGCGTCCCGGCGAGCGCGACGGCGCCGTGCATGGCCCAGCCGCGCAGCCGTGCCCGGAAGGCCCAGATCGCCGCGCCGCCGCCGAGCCCGACCACGGCGAGGGCGGCCAGCAGCCCCACCGGGGTCTCCGGGTGCATCGGCCGGAAGGCCGTGGCCAGGCACAGGCCTCCGCAGACGGTGTAGAGCACCGCCAGCAGCAGGGCCGGCGTCCGCCGATCGGCAGTCATGGGGTTCATCCTGCCTGGGCGACGATCGGCCCCGTCATCGGTTGCCCCGATGGGGTGGCGGGGCTCAGCCGCCGGTGAGCTCCGTGGGCACGGTGATCACGTCGACCATGGCCCCCCGGCGGTGGACCGTCATGGGCAGCGGGCGCCCGATCGCCTCGGCGAAGAGCAGTCGCTGGAGGCTCTGCGCGTCGGCGACCGGTCGCCGTCCGGCCTCCAGGACCAGGTCGCCCGCCTTGAGGCCGGCCCGGTCGGCCGGTGCGCCCGCGACGACGTCGACGATGCGCAGCCCCCGCCGGCGCCCGGTGCGCTCGGCCAGCGCGGCGGGCAGCGGGGCGGGGGTGCTCACCAGCCCGAGGTAGGCCCGCCGCACCCGGCCGTCGGCGACCAGCGCGCCGACGATCCGGCGGCTGGTGTCGTTGACCGGGATCGCCAGGCCCAGGCCCCAGCCGGCGACGGCGGTGTTGATGCCGACCACGCGGGACGACGAGTCGGCCAGCGCCCCGCCGCTGTTGCCCGGGTTGAGCGCGGCGTCGGTCTGGATCACGTCCTCGACCACCCGCGCCGTCCGGCCGTCCCGGGTCGGCAGCGACCGGCCCAGACCGCTCACCACCCCGGCCGTGACCGAGCCGCTCAGCCCCAGCGGATTCCCGACGGCGACGACCAGCTGCCCGACCCGGAGCCCGCCCGCGTCGCCCAGCTCGGCCGGTTCGGGGGTCGCCTCCCGGGCGCGCACGACGGCGAGGTCGGACAGCGGGTCGGCGCCGACGACGTCGACCGCGCTCTCGCTCCCGTCGCTGAACACGGCCACCCCGCGGGTGGCCCGGCCGACCACGTGGGCGTTGGTGAGCAGCAGCCCGTCGGTGCTGACGACGACGGCCGAGCCGGCGCCGGAGCGCCCGTCCCGGCCGGTGACCTGCAGGGCGGCGACGTGCGGGGTCAGGTCGGCGGCCACCGCGGTGACGATCCGCGAGTAGGCGTCCAGGGCCGACTCGGTCCCGGACTCCGGTGCCAGGCTCATCGCGACCTCCTGATCACGGGCTCGCGGCCGGCTGATTACCGGCTTACATCCAGTGAACGCCTGTCCGGCGCTCCGCGGCACCCGTCACGCCGTGGGCGAACAGCCGTCGGGACGGCGGCGCGCGGACGGCCCCTCGATACTGGGCCGATGACGGCGGCAGGTCAGCGGTGATCGTCTCGGACGCCGGCCGGCGCAGGGCCGCCGAGGAGGCGTGGCGGGCGCTGCGGCCGGTGCTGGCCGACGAGGCGGTCGCGGCCCTGGGAGCGGACGAGGCCGACGCCTTCCTCACCCGCGTCGAGGTCTCGCTCGTCGACGTCCACGAGCCGCTGGCGGTCCTGTACGGCGCGGATGCCGACGCGCTGTTCGCCCGCGCGCTGCGGACGGCGCTGGCCGCGGCGGCCGACCGCCCCGCCGACCTGCGCCGGCTCGACCGCCGGCGGGAGATCGACCCGGCGTGGTTCCAGCGGGCGCGGATGCAGGGCTATGTCTGCTACGTCGACAGGTTCTGCGGCACGCTCGACGCCGTCCCCGGGAGACTGGACTACCTCGGCGAGCTCGGCGTCACCTACCTGCACCTCATGCCGCTGCTGCAGCCCCGGCCGGGGGAGAACGACGGCGGTTACGCCGTCGCGGACTACCGCGCGGTCGACCCGCGGCTGGGCACGATGGCCGACCTCGAGGACGTCGCCCGGGCGCTGCACGAGCGGGGCATGAGCCTGTGCATCGACCTGGTCCTCAACCACACCGCCCGGGAGCACGCCTGGGCCCGGGGGTGGCTGGCCGGCGACCCCGAGTACGCCGGCTTCTACACGGCGTTCCCCGACCGCCGGATGCCCGACGCGTACGACGCGACCATCCCAGAGGTCTTCCCCGACCGGGCGCCGGGCTCGTTCAGCTGGGTGCCGGAGGCCTGCGACGGGGCCGGCGGCTGGGTCTGGACGACGTTCTGGCCCTACCAGTGGGACCTCGACTACACGAACCCCGCGGTGACGCTGGCGATGCTCGGGGAGATCACCTGGCTGGCCAACCGGGGCGTCGACGTGTTCCGCATGGACGCCGTCCCGTTCATGTGGAAGCGGCTGGGCACCACGAGCCAGAACCAGCCGGAGGGCCACACGCTCCTGCAGCTGCTGCACGCGCTGACCCGGCTCGCCGCGCCGGGCGTGGTCTTCAAGGCCGAGGCGATCGTGTCGCCGGAGGACCTGGTGCCCTACCTCGGGGGGCACGACCGGTACCGCCCGGAGTGCGAGCTGGCGTACCACAACCAGCTGATGGTGCTGCTGTGGAGCAGCCTGGCCACCGGGAGCGCGCGGCTGGCCGTGTCGTCGCTGCGCCGCATGCGGCCGATCCCGCCGACCACCTCGTGGGTGACCTACGTCCGGGGGCACGACGACATCGGCTGGGCCATCAGCGACGTGGACGCCGCGGAGGTGGGCGTCAGCGGCTTCGGGCACCGGCGCTTCCTGAACGACTTCTTCAGCGGCCGTTTCCCCGGCTCGTTCGCCCGCGGTGCCCTGTTCCAGGAGAACGAGGCGACCGGTGACGCCCGCATCTCGGGGTCGGCCGCCTCGCTGTGCGGCATCGAGGACGCCCTCGACCGGGACGACCCGGCGGCGCTGGAGGCGGGCGTGCGCCGGCTGGTCCTGCTGTACTCGGTGGCCTACGCCTTCGGCGGGGTCCCGCTGCTGTACATGGGCGACGAGCTGGCGATGCGCAACGACAGCGGCTACCTGTCCGACCCCGAGCGGGCGCCGGACAACCGGTGGATGCACCGGCCGCCGATGGACTGGGCCGCCGCGGCCCGCCGCACCGACCCGGCCACGCTGGAGGGCCGGGTGTTCGCCTGGTTCCGGCAGCTCGGGGCCGCCCGGCGCTCCCTGGTGGCGCTGCGCGGTGGCGGGGACTCCGAGGTCCTCGACGTGGGCGACGACGCGGTGCTCGCCTGGCGGCGCCGGCACCCCCGCGGCGGGACGTTCGTCGCCGTCGCCAACTTCGGTGCGACCGCGGCCCTGGTCGACGCCGACACGGTGACCGGGTTCGGCACCTTCCGGCAGGTGCTCGGCAGCGACGGGCCGCTGGGCGTCCAGGACGGCCGGCTGCTGCTGCCCGGCCACGGGTTCGCCTGGTTCGCCGAGCCCTGAGGAGGGTGCGTTCGCCGTCCGGAGGCCCTACCGTGCAGCACACGGCTGGGCGTCAGCCGGCCCCGCGGCCGGGCAGGCCGGCGACGACGGTGTCGCCTCGCGACGCAGGAGTTCGTGTGCAGCAGGCCGTCACTGTGGGACCGCCGGTGCCGGTGGCCCTGCCGCCGGCCGGGACCACGTTCGGCGTCGAGGAGGAGTTCCACCTCGTCGACCCGGTGACGTACCGGCTGACCCGGAGCCCCGCGCTTGCCCAGGCCGTCATGCGCCAGGAGTCGGGGCCGCACCTGCACGCCGAGATCACGACGACCCAGGTCGAGTCGGCCACCGGCGTCTGCACGAGCCTGTCGCAGGTGCGCGCCGAGCTGGTGACCACCCGCGCCGAGGCGGCCGGCGCCGCGGCGCGGGCCGGGGTGCGCATCCTCGCCGCCTCGACCCACCCGTTCGACAGCTGGCAGCAGCAGGACATCACGCCGGCCCCGCGCTACCAGGCGATGGTGGAGCGGTGGGCGGGGCTGGCCCAGCAGCAGGACATCTGCGGCTGCCACGTCCACGTGGGCGTGCCCGACCTGGAGACCGCCGTCGCGGTGATGGACCGGGCCCGCCCGTACCTGCCCGTGCTGCTGGCGATGACGGGGAGCTCGCCGTTCCACGACGGGGTGGACACGGGGCACCACAGCTACCGGACGATGTGGTGGTCGCGGTGGCCGACGACCGGGCCGCCGGAGTACTTCGGCAGCGCGGAGCGGTTCCACGAGGTGATCGCGGGCATGGTGACCTCGGGCGTGATCGCCGACTCGTCGCACCTCTACTGGGACGTGCGCCCCTCCAGCCACCTGCCCACGCTGGAGTTCCGGCTGGCCGACGTCTGCACCGAGGTCGACGACGTCGTGCTGCACGCGGCGCTGGTCCGGTCGCTGGTGCGGGTGCTCGCCGACCGGACCGACCCGTGCCCGCGACCGCGGCCGGAGCTGCTCCGCGCGGCCCGGTGGCGGGCGGCCCGGCACGGTCTGGACGAGGGGTTGTTCGACCCGGTCCGCGGCGACCTCCTGCCCGCGCGGGTCGCCGTCCGCCGGCTCCTCACCGAGCTGCGGGAGGACCTCCGTGACCACGACGAGTGGGACGTCGTCGTCGACATGGTGGAGCGGCTCTTCGAACGGGGGACGTCGTCCTCGCGGCAGCGCAGGACCTGGCTGCGCACGGGGGACTGGCGTCAGGTCGCCGCCCGGATCGTCCGGGAGGGCACCGCGCTCGAGAACCGCTAGGCGGACTCGCGCCCGGTCAGGTCGCCGGTGACCGGTTCGTCCTTGAGGCCGCCGGTCTTCGACGCCTCGAAGTTCGGTCCGAGGTTCTCCAGTGCCAGGCGGCCGAAGACCTGCTGCTGGGTGGCCACGCGCTGGGAGCGCCCGCGGCCCATGAAGCTGACCAGCCAGTGCAGGACCGTCGTGATCCGGCTCTTGAACCCGACGATGTAGAAGAGGTGGATCACCAGCCAGATCATCCAGGCGACGAAGCCCTCGAACTTGAACCTGCCGATGTCGGCCACCGCGTGGAACCGCGAGATGGTGGCCATCGAGCCCTTGTCGAAGTAGCGGAAGGGGCCCTGCGCCTCCTTGCCGGCCAGCCGTCGCCTGATCTGGTCGGCGGCGTAGCGGCCGCCCTGGATCGCCACCTGCGCCACGCCCGGCAGCTTGTCCAGCGACATCATGTCGCCGACGACGTGCACCTCGGGGTGCCCGGGCAGGGTCAGGTCCGGCAGCACGGACACCCGGCCGGCGCGGTCGACCTCGGCGCCGGACTGCTCGCCGAGCACCCGGCCGAGCGGGCTGGCCTGCACGCCGGCCGCCCAGATCTTGGTGGCGGCGTTGAGCCTGCGGACCTGACCGTCGGCGTCCTTGATGTCCAGGCCGTCGGCGTCCACGTCCGTGACCATCGCCCCGAGCTGCACCTCGACGCCGATCTCGTTGAGCTGTCGGCGTGCGCGCCCGCCGAGCCGCTCGCCGAACGACGGCAGCACGTACGGCGCCGCGTCGAGCAGCACGATGCGCGACGTGCGCGGGTCGATGTTGCGGAAGTCCTTCTTCAGCGTGCGGTGGGCGAGTTCGGCGATCTGCCCTGCCATCTCCACGCCGGTCGGGCCGGCCCCGACGACCACGAAGGTCATGAGCCGGTCGATCTCAGCCTGGTCGGTGGCGAGCTCGGCCAGCTCGAAAGCGCCGAAGATCCGGCCGCGCAGCTCCAGGGCGTCGTCGATGCTCTTCATGCCGGGTGCGAACTCGGCGAACCGGTCGTTGCCGAAGTAGGACTGACCGGCGCCGGCCGCGACGATCAGCTCGTCGTAGGGGTGCACGGTGGTGCGGCCCAGGATGGTCGAGGTGACCGTGCGGGCGGCGAGGTCGATGTCGGTGACCTCGCCCATCACCACGCGCGCGTTCTCCTGGCGGCGGAGGATCTCGCGGGTCGCCGGGGCGATCTCGCCCTCGGACAAGATGCCGGTCGCCACCTGGTAGAGGAGCGGCTGGAAGAGGTGGTGGCTGGTCTTGCCGATGATCGTGACGTCCACGTCGGCCTTGCGCAGCCGCTGCGCGGCGAACAGACCGCCGAAGCCGGAACCGACGATGACCACGCGCGGCCGGCCGCCGTGCGTCGTGCTGGCGGCAGGGTCACTCGCTCGTGATGTCGTCATGATGACTTGATCCTTCCACTCCGGCCGGTGCCCCGACCCCGCGGCTGTGGGCGATCCACGCCACACTCTTCCGCTCCGCACCGCGATTCGCCCGTCGTGGCACCCACCGGTAGAACCACCCCGGGTGGGCACGGCTTCCGTCTCGGTGGTGCTGGTGCCCGGTCTGGGCCTGGACGAACGCTCCTCCGCCGAACTTCGTCGGCGCGTCCCCGGGACGGTCGTGCGACTCCCCGGCATGGGCCTCGCGGGACCCGTCCCGGCGCTGGACGCGCTGGCCGGCAGGCTGCTCGCCGCGCTGGGGGAGGGGCCGGTCGTGCTGGTAGGTCACTCCCAGAGCTGCCAACGGAAACACCCCGTCCTCCTCACCGCTCGCACGCTCGCGGCGAGCCTCTGGACGGGGCCGACGACCGACCCGCGCCTCCGCTCGGTCCGTGGCCTGGCAGGGAACTGGCTCCGGACGGCGCTGGCCGAGCCGTGGTGGCAGGTGCCGCTCGTGCTCGCGCAGTGGTGGCGGACCGGGCCGCGGGCGATGGCGGCGCTCTTCCGGATCGCGGCGCCCGACGACACCGACCGGCGGCTCCGCGACGTCGTCGTCCCCGTGACGGTGGTCCGCGGGACGCGGGACCGCCTGTGCGGGGCCGCGTGGGCCGCCCGTCTCGCGGACGCCGCGCCCGAGGGCCGGCTCGTCGAGATCCCGGGCGCCGCCCACATGACGCCCCAGACCCACCCGGCCGCGGTTGCAGACCTCTTGCGGTCCCTGTGACGGCCGGGGCGTCCTCCTACTGGCCGTCGGTGCGGCCGCGCACCTCCGCGTAGCGCTCCCGCACGGCGGCCGCCGGGGCCGCCTCGAACTCCTGCAGACCGGGCTGTTCCCACTCGGGCGGTCCGCCGGCGCCGGCGAGCACCCATGCCGCCTGGCGGGCGGCGCCGTCGGCGACGTACTCCCCGGGCGGGGGCACGAGCACCGGGCGGCCGAAGATGCCAGGGGCCAGCTGCTGGACGGCGGCGGAGCGGGCGGCCCCGCCGATCAGCAGCACCCGCTCGACGGTGACCCCCTGCGCGACGACGGCCTCGATGCCGTCGGCGAGCCCGCAGAGCAGGCCCTCGACGGCGGCGCGGGCCAGGTGCGCCGGGGTGGCGGTGCGCAGCGTCAGCCCGTGCACGGCACCGGTCGCGTGGGGGAGGTTCGGCGTCCGCTCGCCCTCGAGGTAGGGGACGAGCACGAGACCGTCGGCGCCGGACGGTGCCGAGAGCGCCAGTTCCGACAGCGTCGCGTGGTCGACGCCGAGCATCGCGGCGGCCGCGTCGAGCACCCGTGCGGCGTTCATGGTGGCGACCAGCGGCAGGTGGTTGCCCGTGGCGTCGGCGAAGCCGGCGACGGTGCCGGTGACGTCCGCGACGGCCGTCGTCGTGACCGCGGAGACCACGCCGGAGGTGCCGATCGACACGATGACGTCGCCGGGGCGGGCGGCCAGGCCGAGCGCCGCCGCGGCGTTGTCGCCCGTGCCCGGACCCAGCGCCGCCGACGTCCCGGCCAGCACGCCGACCTGCTCGGCGGGGCCGGCGACCCGCGGCACGGCCGGACGGCGGCCGCGCATGGCCAGCTCCAGCAGGTCGTGCCGGTACTCGCCGGTGCGGGCCGACCAGTAGGCCGTGCCGCTGGCGTCGCCGCGGTCGGTCGCGAGGTCGGCCAGCCCGCGCTGGGCGGCGAGCCGCCAGGTCAGCCAGTCGTGCGGGAGGCAGACGGCGGCCGTGCGGTCGGCGTTGGCCGGCTCGGCGTCGGCCAGCCAGCGGAGCTTGGTCGCGGTGAAGGACGCGACCGGCACGAGACCCACCGCATCGGCCCAGGCCTGCCGGCCGGCCTCCTCGTCGCCGTCGCCGAGATCCCGGATCAGGTCGGCCGCCGCGCCGGCGGACCGGACGTCGTTCCACAGCAGGGCGTCGCGGACGACGGCGCCGTCCTCGTCGAGGCACACCATGCCGTGCTGCTGGCCGCCCACCGACAGCGCAGCGACGTCCGCCAGGCCACCGGCGGCCTCCACCGCGACGGTGAACGCCTCCTCCCAGGACCGGGGGTCCACGGACGTGCCCGCCGGGTGCGGGGCGCGACCGGAGCGCAGCAGCTCACCGGTGTCGGCGTCTCGGACGACGACCTTGCAGGCCTGCGTGGACGTGTCGACGCCGGCGACGAGGGTCCGGCTCACGCGGAGCCGCCGTGGGGGAGGGTCACGAGCGGGACTGTAACCACGGGAGGATGATTTCGGCGGGGAGGGCAACTTAGTGGCAGAAGCTCCACTCGGGTCCCGGTTGGGTAACGGCCGCGTGCGACCTTGACCACACCGTCCGGGCGTCACTAATTTGTTGGCGCAACCGACAAATGGTCGCGACGAGGCGATCGAGGGGGTGGGCACGGCCGTGTTCGAGGAACGTCGTCTCTACGACGGCGCGACCCGCCGTTCCGCGCCGGCTGATCAGGCGACGGTCCGGCGCAGCAACCTCGGCCTCGTCCTGCGGCACCTCCGCGACGCCGGCCCCCGGTCCCGCGCGCGCATCGCCCAGGAGACCGGGCTCAACAAGGCGACGGTGTCGAGCCTGGTGGCCGAGCTCGCCGATCGGCGCCTGATCAGCGCGGGCGACGTCGACCGGGGAGGCTCCGTCGGCCGGCCCGGGTTGATCGTGCACCTCGACGGCCGTGGGGTCTGCGGCATCGGGGTCGAGCTCAACGTCGACTACATCGCCATCCTGGTGCTCGACCTGTGCGGCCACGTGCTCTTCGAGGACCGGGTGGCCCTCGACGTCCACGACCTCGGCCCCGAGGGCACGCTCGACGAGGTGGCCCGGCTGGTGGGCGAGGGCAGTGCCGCCTCGGCCGCGCGCGGCGCCGTCCCGGTCGGGATCACCGTGGCCGTCCCCGGGCTGGTCCGCAGCATCGACGGCGTCGCGACCTACGCGCCGAACATCGGCTGGCACGACGTCGCGGTCCTCGACGGACTGCGCGCCCGCGTCGACCTCGACTGCGCCATCCGGGTGGAGAACGACGCGAACCTGTCCGCCATCGCCGAGTGGGCCATGGGGCCCGAGGCCCGGACACCGGACCTCGTCTACCTGACCGGTGAGGTCGGCGTCGGCGGCGGGCTCATCGTCGACGGCCGGCTGCTGCGCGGCGCGGGCGGGCTGTCCGGCGAGGTCGGGCACACGGCGCTCGGCGACCCCGACCGGGTCTGCGGCTGCGGGCGGCGCGGCTGCTGGGAGACGGTCGTCGGCCTCAGCGCGCTCCTGCACGCGGCCGCCGACCCGGACGACCCGGTGCACGACCACAGCCGCGACCTGGAGACCCGCCTCGCCGAGATCGCCGCGCGCGCCGACGCGGGGGACCGCCGCACCCTGGACGCGCTGGCCGAGGTCGGCACGCAGCTGGGCAACGGCGCCGCCGTCCTCATCAACGTGTTCAACCCGCAGGTCGTGCTGCTCGGGGGCTACTTCGCCGCCCTCGGGCGGTTCTTCCTCGAGCCCATGGCCGCCGTCCTGCGCGCGCGGGTGTTCGGCCCCGACCTCGCCGGCGCCCGCATCGTGCTGTCCACGCTGGGCTTCACCGCCGCCGTCCGGGGCGGGGCGCACGTCGCCCTGGAGGCGGTCTTCGACGACCCCACCCTGGTCGCCGCCCCCGACCAGGACCTCGCCCCGGCGCCCGCCGCCGGTTCCTGACTTCCCGCAGTGCCCACCGATCGACCCGGACGGAGATTCCTCGCATGACCGACTACACCCCGACCAAGGACGACAAGTTCAGCTTCGGCCTCTGGACCGTGGGCTGGCAGGGCGTCGACGTCTTCGGCGGGGCCGTGCGCCCCCCGCTCGACCCGGTGGAGTCCGTGCACCGGCTGGCCGAGCTCGGCGCCGCGGCCCTCACCTTCCACGACGACGACCTGGTGCCCGACGACGCCACCCGCGAGGCGACCCTCGAGCGGTTCAAGAAGGCGCTGGCCGAGACCGGGCTCGGCGTCGAGATGGCCACGACCAACCTGTTCGGCGCCCCGGTGTTCAAGGACGGCGGCCTGACCGCGAACGACCGCACCGTCCGCCGCTACGCGATCGCCAAGGTGCTGCGCAACATCGACCTCGCCGCCGAGCTCGGCGCGAAGACCTACGTCCTCTGGGGCGGTCGCGAGGGTGCGGAGTCCGGCGGCAGCAAGGACGTCATCGCCGCGCTGGACCGCTACAAGGAGGGCCTGGACATCCTCTGCGGCTACGTCCGCGAGAAGGGCTACGACATCCGGTTCGCCCTCGAGCCGAAGCCGAACGAGCCGCGCGGGGACATCCTGCTGCCGACCATCGGCCACGCCATCGCGTTCATCAACGAACTCGAGGAGCCGGACCGCGTCGGCCTCAACCCCGAGGTCGGGCACGAGGAGATGGCGGGGCTGAACTTCGCCCAGGGCATCTCGCAGGCGTTGTGGCACGGCAAGCTCTTCCACATCGACCTCAACGGCCAGCACGGGCCGCGCTTCGACCAGGACCTCCGCTTCGGCGCCGGGAACCTGCGCGGCGCCTTCTGGACCGTCGACGCGATGCTGGGCGCCGGCAGCGGCCGCGCCTACGACGGCTACGTGCACTTCGACTACAAGCCCCCGCGCACCGAGGACATCGACGGCGTCTGGGAGACCGCGCGCGGCTGCATGCGCAACTACCTGATCCTGCGCGACAAGGTGCGGGCCTTCCGGGCCGACCCGGAGGTCGCCGAGGCGCTCGAGGCCGCGCGCGTGGCCGAGCTCGCCGTCCCGACGCTCGGTGCCGGGGAGTCCCTGGAGGACCTGCGCGAGGAGAAGTTCGACCCGGAGGCGCTGGGGGAGCGCGGGCTGCAGTTCGAGCGGCTCGACCAGCTCGCGATGGAGCACCTGCTCGGCGTCCGCTGAGGTCCGGCCGGGGTGGGAGGGCGGGGCCACGGCCCTCCCGCTCCGGTCAGGCCCGCCGTCGAGCGCGCCAACGGCGACCGGTGCCTGCGCGGCGGTCGGTGACCGACGGCGCGCTCATCGGGTCACCACCGTCCGGGTGGCGGTGCCGGGAGGGCAGCGTCCTCGCCGGCGCTAGGCGAGCCCGGTGACCTCCCGGCACCACGTCACCACGGCCGCCAGGACGTCCTGGTTCACCGGGCGGCGCAGCTCCCTCCGGTAGGCCGCCATCGAGGGCGGGCCGTCCTGCGTGCGCAGGGTGTGCGTGAGGTCGGGGACGAGCACCGTCGTCGTCGCGCCGCCCGGGACCGTCGCCGCGATGGTGCGCAGGTCCGCCGGGTCCACCTGCAGGTCCTTCGCGCCGGTCAGCGCGAGGACCGGGACGGTCAGGCGTCGCAGGTCCTCGCGCGGGTCGTGCGCCAGGAACTCCCGGTGCCAGCGGGCGTTGACGCGCGCGCCGCCCATCCGGACGACGTCGGTCGTGGTGGCCCGGATCCGGTCGTGGTTGGCGGCGACCTTCTTCTCGAGGTCGACCCGGAACGTCCGCAGCAGACCGCGGACGGGGGCGGGGAGGGTGGGCGCGATCCGGCGGGCCTGCCAGCGGAGCAGCTCGGCTCCGGGAGTGGCGCTCATCGACAGCAGGACGACGCCGGCCGTGGGGACGCCCCGCGCCGCGAGGGCGGTGGCCAGGATCGCGCCCTCGCTGTGCCCGGCCAGCAGGACCCGCCCGGGGTCGATCTCGCCCCGCGCGGCCAGCGCGTCGCGAGCCCGCCCGAGGTCGTCGACGTTGTCGTGCAGGCCCGCGGCACGCCAGTCGCCGGGGCTCTCGCCGACCCCGCGCTTGTCGTAGCGGAACGAGGCGAGCCCGCCGTCCGCCAGGGCGTGCGCCAGCTGCCGTGCGACGTCGAAGCGGGCGCGCCGGTGGTTGGAGTCGCGGTCCAGCGGGCCGGAGCCCGAGGCGATCACGACGGCGGGGGCGGGGAGGCCGCGGTCCGGCAGGGTCAGTGTGCCGTTCAGCGGGTGCTCGCCCGGGACGCGGAGGGGGAGCTCGTCCACGTCAGGCGGGAGAGACGAGGGCGCCGGCGAGCGCCGCGGCGTCGTCGGCACCCACCAGGAGGGTGTCGTAGCGGGCGCCCTCGAGCCGGATCCGGACGGCGGGCTGCCCTCGGCGCACGGACACGAGACTCTTCTCGCCCCGGCGTCGCCAGGTGCCGATCTTCCGGCGTCCGGGCCAGGCGAGACCGGGGGCGCGCAGGCCCCGGGTTGCCGCGAGGGGCTCCGGCACGACGTCCACGCCGAGGACGGCCGCCCGGTCGACCACGAGGTCCCGGACCAGGCCCCAGAACTTCTCGGCAGGGGTGAAGTGGACGGTCAAGGTTGTGGGAGTCAGTTGCACGGTCGCCATGGCTCGAATATTATCGGCTCTGAGAACGTTGTCAAACATGAGAACGGTGGCGCCATGGCGAGCGCGGAGCTCCTGCTGCACCCGGTGCGGCTGCGTGTCGTCCAGGCGTTCCTCGGCGAACGCACGCTGACCACCTCGGACCTGCGCGACGAGCTGCCGGACGTCCCGGTCGCGACGCTGTACCGGCACGTCGGCGTGCTCGCCGGCGCCGGCGTCCTGGAGGTCGTGGGGGAACGGAAGGTGCGGGGCGCGTCGGAGCGCAGCTACCGGCTCGACCTCGCGGCCGCCTCCGTGGCGAGCGAGGACGCCGCCGGCATGACCGCCGACGAGCACCGGAATGCGTTCACGACGTTCGCCGCGGCGCTGATGGCGGACTTCGACCGCTATGTCGCCCGCGCCGCCGCCGACGGCGCGCCCCCGGACCTCGCCCGCGACCGGGTCGGCTACCGGCAGGCGGCGGTGTGGGTGACCGACACGGAGTTCGACGAGATGGTGACCGAGCTCGCCGCCGTCGTCCGGGCGCGGATGGAGAACCGGGCGGACGGAGCGCGCCGGCGCCGGATGATCACCACCGTGCACCTGCCCGCCGACTGATCCCGCCGGTCACCTCGCGGCCCGGCGCGCCTCCCGGCGGGCCAGCTTCACCTGCTGCTTCGCCAATTTGTCGGCCTTCCGCGCGGTCACCCGCGGCTTGCGCTCGATCAGCCCCCGGGTGAACAGGCCGATGCCGATCCCGAGCAGCCAGCTGTCCTTGGCGATCGCCAGCCCCTGCTCGGTCGGGGCCAGGCTGCCCGGCTTCCGCATGCCCGGCGTCTTCAGGTACAGGCCGAGGAGGCCGCCCGAGAACACGGTGAGAGCGGCGCCCGCGACCGCGGTCGGCACGAACGGGGTCAGCAGCAGGGCGCCGAGGCCGATCTCGGTGGCGGCCAGGCCCTTCGCGAACTGCTGCGGCGGGACGGACTTGAGAAACGGATACGTGCCGGCGGCGAAGCCGTGCATCCCGGCCGCGGCCTCGTCGTCGGCGCCGCGCTTGCCGAGGCCGCTGTTGAGGATGAAGGCGCCGGCGGAGATGCGCGGGGCGATCTCGGACAGGGTGATGGGCAGCAGCCGCATGGGAATCCTCGCTCGGTCTCGGGACGCTGGACCAGGCTCTCGGTCGTTCCGCACAGTGCCCACCGGCCCGCCGGTCAATCGTGGCTGCCGTGCCCACCTCGTCGGAGGAACGGACGCCGTCGGGGATCCGGTGCGCGGGCGCACGCGTGCCACTATGGCGCCGTGGCGCACACCTCAGCCTCCGCGGGCGCGTTGCTCCGGCACGTGCGGACGGGGCGTGCGCGCAGCCGGGCGGACCTGGTCGCGCTCACCGGCGCCTCCCGGAACACGATCAGCGCCCGGGTGGACCAGCTCATCGCGGCGAACCTCCTGGCGGAGGGCGGTCGGGGCTGGAGCACCGGCGGCCGGCCGCCGACCCTGCTGCAGTTCAACAGCCGCGCCGGCTGCGTGCTGGCGGTGGACCTCGGCGCCAGCAGCGTCGACGTCGCGGTCACCGACCTGTCGGCGCAGATCCTGGCCACGATCGGCCACCCGATCGACATCGCGGAGGGCCCCGACGCGGTCCTCGCCGAGGTCGACCGGCTGGCGCAGAAGGTCCTCGGCGAGGCGGGGCTCACCCCGGCCGACGTCCGCGCCGTCGGTGTCGGGCTGCCCGGGCCCGTGGAGTTCTCGACGGGCCGGCCGTCCCACC
>DASQTE010000296.1:0-8408 GCA_035642035.1 Blastococcus sp. | reverse complement strand
CGATCGAGTAGTACTACCGCATGACCTGCCACGACCGGACGGAGCCGTAGTGGCGACCGGTTCCGAGGACCGGTCGGTGCTGATCCGCCAGGCGTCGGCCCCCGACGCCGTCTTCCCGTACGGCCCGGGCGCCGAGCAGGTGGCCGACGTCCGGTTCGCCCGGGAGCCCGCGCCCGGCCGGCCGGTCCTCGTGGTGGTGCACGGCGGGTTCTGGCGACCGCGGTTCGACCGGGTGCACGTGCGGCCGATGACCGAGGCGCTCGCCGCGGCCGGCTGGACGACGGTCACGCCGGAGTACCGGCGCGTGCCCGGCCACCCCGACCTGACCGTCGGGGACGTCCACGCGGCCGTGCAGGCGGTCGCCGGGCTGCCCGACCTCAGCGGCCGTCCGGTCGTCCTGGCCGGGCACTCAGCCGGCGGCCACCTGGCGCTGCAGGCGGCCGCCACCCTGGAACCGCCGCACGCGCCCGTCGGCGTCCTGGCCCTCGCGCCGGTGGCCGACCTGCGCCTGGCCCAGGAACTCCGCCTGGACGGCGACGCGGTACAGGCCTTCCTGGGTGACGACGCCGCCGCCCGCCCCGACCTGGACCCGGTCCGGCTGCCGGCACCCCAGGGCGCGGTCCGGATCCTGCACGGGACGGGCGACGCCGTCGTCCCGGTCGAGGTGAGCGAGTCCTACGTGCGGCACCACCCCGCGACGGTGCTCACGCGGGTCGACTGCGGTCACTTCGCGCTGATCGACCCGCGCAGCGCCGCCTGGCCGGTGGTGCTGGACGCCCTCGCGGCCACGGCCGCCGGCCTCAGCGGAGGGAGCGGAAGGCTGCCCGGAGCTCCTCGGTGAAGAGCTGCGGCTGCTCCCAGGCGGCGAAGTGGCCTCCACGGTCGACCTGGTTGTAGTGGATCAGCTCCGGATAGGCCTGCTCCGTCCAGCTGCGCGGAGCCTGGTACTGCTCACCGGGGAACACGCTGACGGCGACCGGGATCGAGACGCCCTTGGCGTTGAAGAAGCCACCCCGGTACTCCCAGTACAGGCGAGACGCGGAGACCCCGGTGCCGGTCAGCCAGTAGAGCGTGATGTTGTCGAGGATCTCGCCCCGGGTCAGCTCGCCCGCGTCGCTGCTGGACCGGTCCAGCGCGGCGACGACGGCGGCAGCGGGCTGGTCGTCGGCGTCGTTGTGGTCGAGCAGCCAGGCGGCGAGGCCGACGGGGGAGTCCGCGATGCCGTACAGGGTCTGGGGACGCGCGGCCATGTACTTGGCGTACTCGACCTGCGTGTACGTCCTGGCCAACTGCTCGCAGGCGCGCTGTTCCTCGGCGGAGAGGCCGGGCGGGAGCGGGGTGCCCGCCTGCAGCGCCTGATCGACGTCGGTAGGCACGGTGGCTGGCATGTTGGTGTGGATCGCGAGCAGTCCGGGAGGTTGCTGCAGGCCCATCTGGTCCACGACGAACGCGCCCCAGTCGCCGCCCTGGGCCACGTAGCGGCTGTAGCCGAGACGCTGCATCAGTTCTGCCCAGGCCCGGCCCATGCGCTCCGGACCCCAGCCGGGGCTCGTGGGCTTGCCCGAGAACCCGTAGCCGGGCATCGACGGGATGACCACGTGGAAGGCGTCGGTGGCGCTGCCTCCGTGCGCCGTGGGGTCGGTCAGCCGGTCGACGAGTTTGAGTTGCTCGATGATCGAGCCCGGCCACCCGTGGGAGATGACGAGCGGCAACGCGTCCTCGTGCGTGGACCGGACGTGCACGAAGTGGATGTCCAGGCCGTCGATCTCGGTGAGGAACTGGGGCAGCGCGTTCAGGCGCGCCTCGCACTGCCGCCAGTCGTACTCGCTCATCCAGGTGCGCGCGAGCGACTGCATCATGGCGAGCGGCACGCCTTGGGAGTGGTCCGGGACGGTCTCCCTCTCCGGCCAGTTCGTGGCCGCGATCCGCCGGCGGAGGTCCTCCAGGGCCCCGTCCGGGACGTGGACGTGGAAGGGACGGATGTCGACGGCGGCGTCGAGAGTGGTGGTCATGCCGACCTCTGTCGTTCGTAGGGATACCGATCAGTGCAGTGGTCGGCAGGCGGCACGCAGGTCCGTCGTGACGAGCTCCTGCCAGGCCACGGAATTGTTTGCCTCCTCGTCGCTGCGCCCAGGGTCGGGCACGGGGCGGCCGCTCGCGCCCGTGACATCCACGGGCGGGCACCCTGGACATCTCCTGGTCGGCGACAGCCGGCGGACGCCGAGGACGTGCGGCTCGGCGGAGCACCCTCGACATCGAGCACCTCGACCGCCTGGGTCGTCGTGAGCCGGGCACCGGCCGGCCCTCAGCCGGGTCGGCGGATCAGGGCCACGGCCTCGCGGTGGCCGAGCTCGGCGCCGGCGGCGAACGCCTCCTCGTAGTCCCCGGTGCCCAGTTCCTGCGCCACGCGGGCGATCAGCCCGGCCTCGTTCCGCCGGGTCGCCGGCCAGGCGAGCAGCCCCGCGCGCCGGCGAAGCCCGTCGGCAGCGCCCAGGGCCGTCGCCGCCCGCCGCGCGTCCCCTCGCGCCAGGGCGAGTTGGGCCGAGGCGACGAGGGAGAAGGTGAGCGTGATGGTGCTCACCGCGGTCCCCCTGCCCGCGGCCACCGAGTCCAGGAGGAGCGTCCGCGCCTCCTCGGATCGACCGGCCCGTACCGCGAGGGCGGCGAGCTGGGCCCGTACGGCCGACGTGAGCCAGTCGTTGCCGAACCGGCGGCCGAATTCGGCGACCTCCGTGAGCTGCGCGCGGGCAGCCTCGTCCCGTCCGAGCGCCAGCTCGACCCCTGCGACGGTCAGGGCGGCGAAGGCCACGAAGGGATCGTCCAGCCGGCGGAAGCCGTCGAGCGCGGTCGTCGCAGCGCGCAGGGCGCCGTCCAGATCGTCGACGATTGGGAGGATCCACGAGATCGCCAGCTGGGCGGCGCTCTCCAGGTAATCGTCGTCGATCCGGTCCTCGAGCCCCCGCAGCTCCGCCACGGCGGCGAGCGCGCTGTCGTCGTCACCCACCTCGACGGCGGTGACGGCCGACGTGAACAGCAGCTCCGCGTGGCCCGTGTCGTCCAAGGCGTCGGCTCGGCGCTGCACCTCCTGGACCCAGGCACGGCCCTCCGGCATGCGACCGCGCATCTGCCAGAAGAGCCAGAGGATGCGGAACATGTGCGGCAGCGGCGTGATGTCGTGCGCGCAGAACCAGCGGATGGCCGCCCGCAGGTTCTCCTCCTCGATCTGCCACCGGTCGGCCCACTCGCCCTGGCGCTCCAGCGGCCAGTCGGCGTTGTCCACGAGGTTGCGGAAGTACTGGGCGTGGCGGCGCTCGACGTCGGCCACGTCCGCCCGGGCAGCGAGGCGCTCGGCGGCGAAGTCCCGGACCGACCCGAGCATGCCGAAGCGCGGTCCGGCACCGGTCACCTGGTGGCTGACGAGGCTGTGCCCGGTGAGCTCGTCGAGCAGGTCGAGGGCCCGTTCTTCGGGGAGCCCCGAGACGTGCACGGCCGCCTCCACGGTCCACCCCTCGACGAAGACCGACAGCGTCGCCAGCATCTGTCGCTCGGCCTCCTCGAGAAGGTCGACGCTCCACTCGACGGTCGCGCGGAGGGTGCGCTGCCGCTCCGGGAGATCGACCGGCCCGGGCCCCAGGGCGTCGAGCCGGTCTCCCAGCCGGGCGAGCAGGGCGTCCGGAGCCAGCAGCCGGGTGCGCGCCGCCGCGAGCTCGATGGCGAGCGGCAGACCGTCCAGACGCCGGCAGATCTCCGCGACGGCGCCCACGTTCTCCTCGGTCAGGGCGAAGTCGTAGCGGACGGCCTGGGCGCGGTCGACGAACAGCCGGATCACGGGCAGCGCGGCCAGCCCTGCCAGGTCCGGACGGTCGGGGACGGCGGGCACCGCCAGCGCGCCGACCGGGTACTCCCGCTCGGCGCGCAGCCGGAGGGCGGTGCGGCTCGTGACCAGGATCGTCAGCCCGGCGCACCGGGCGAGGAGGCGGTCGAGGTCGGCCGCGACGTCGACCAGCTGCTCGAGGTTGTCCAGCACGAGCAGGGTCGGCGTGTCCGCGAGGAACTCGACGAGGACGTCCAGGGGGAGCCGGGCACCGTCGATGGCGACGCCGAGGACGGCGGCGACCCGTGGCAGCACCAGCGCCGGGTCGCTGATCGAGGCCAGCGGGACGAACACCGCGCCGCGCGGGTAGCGGTCCTCCAGCCGCTCCGCCACCGCGATCGCCAGCCGGGTCTTGCCGACCCCACCGGGACCGGTCAGCGTCACCAGCCGCACGCCGGGCGACTGCAGCAGCGTCGCGACATCGGCGATGTCCTGCTCCCGCCCGATCAGCGACGTCGACGTCACCGGCAGGGACCGCGTCGCCGGCCGCTCATGAGCCGGCGACCCCGTGGGCTCCGGAGCCCCGCCGGCGCGGGTCGCGGACGTGAACCGCTCGCTCAGGAGCAGCGCGAGGTCGTCGCGGACCAGGCGGGCGAGCTCGCGCGGCGTGCGGAACGGCCGGTAGGAGTCGGCCCCCTCCGCCTCGAGCTCGGCGATCATCGACGCGAGCCGCGGTTCGCGCTCGGGTGCGGGCGCCTTGACGTACAGCAGGCGCGGGATGCCGCGGGACAACCGGAACTCGTCCTCGAGACCCGAGACGTCCATGTCGGGCCCGATCCAGCCGTACCGCTGCCAGTACAGGCCGACGAAGATGTCGGACTGCGCGAGGTAGGCCCGGTACAGCTCCCGGGGCGGGTGCGGCCGGGCGCCGAGCTCGAACAGGACGGGCGTGAGCCGCAGGGCCGCGACCGCCCGCGCGACGGCGGCGCGTTCCTCGGCGAGCTCGCTGAGCGTGGAGCTGATGAAGACGCGGAGACGCTGGTCCGGCGTCCGGATCACGGGCGTGTCCTGCTCGTCCACCGTCATGCCTCGTCCTCGGCCGGTTCGGGAGGGAAGGGGCCATGGTGGCGCTGCGCCAGGGCCGCGGGTAGCCCTCCGGCCGCGCGACGGCGCGGCGTCACGGCGCGGCCGGGCCGCGGATGCACGCGGGACGGGGGAGGCCGGGCGCTGGGAGGGGGAGCAGCCTCGTCGTTCCACGCCCCGAACGACTGCGAGGAGCAGCCATGACGACGCACACCGGTGGGACCGGACCGACCATCGTCCTGGTCCATGGCGCCTGGGCCGACGCCTCCGGCTTCGCGGCCGAGATCCGCGCCCTGCGCGACCGCGGGTTCCGCGCGCTCGGGTTCGCGAACCCGCTCCGTGGGCTCGCCGACGACGCGCGGGCCCTGGCCGACCACCTGACGACCCTCCCCGGCCCGCTCGTGCTCGTCGGTCACTCCTACGGTGGCGCGGTCGTCTCGTCCGCCGCGGTGGGGAACGGCCGGGTCAAGGCGCTCGTCTACTTCAGCGGGTGGATGCCCGACGAGGGCGAGAGCATCGCGAAGGTCTTCGAGGAGCGCGGCGGAGGCGGCCTGGCGGCCGCGGCCATTCGTCCCCAGCCCTTCACCGCCCGAGACGGGAGCGAGGCCGGCCAGGACCTCTACCTCGACGGCGAGCAGTTCCACGCGGCCTTCGCCGCCGACGTGCCGCGTGACACGTCCGACGTCATGGCCGCGACGCAGCGGCCGTGGAGCGGTGCGGGCTTCTACGAGCCGTCGGGGCCGCCGGCCTGGCGGACGATCCCCTCCTGGTACCTGCTCTGCACCGAGGACCAGGCGATCCCGCCGGCCACCCAGCGGTTCATGGCCGAGCGGGCCTCCGCCAGGATCCGGGAGGTGGCGGCCTCCCACGCCTCGATGGTGTCGCAGCCGGAGGCGGCCACGCAGATCATCCTCGAGGCGGCCGAGGCCGCGGCGCCCGCGATGGCCTGAGCTGGGGGGCTGCGGCGCGAGTGCCGCCTCACCGTCCGGTGAAACGCGCCTCCCGGCGCTCGACGAACGACTCGACGCCCTCGCGGCCGTCGGCCGTGGCGAAGAGCCGGGCGACATCCGGGTTGAGTCGGGCGGCCGCTGCGGCGTCGCCCTCGTCCCGGGCCCGATGGGCCGAGGCGAGGGTGGTCCGGACGCCCTGGGGTGCGCTGCGGTCCGCGATGGTGTGCGCGATCTCGATGGCGCGGGCGAGCGCGGCCGCGCCGTCGTCGGCGATCTCCTGCACCAGGCCGATGCGGTGCGCCTCGACGGCGTCGTACTCGTCGCCGGTCAGGAGCCAGCGCATCGCGTTGCCCCAGCCGACCTCCCGGGGCATCCGGATGGTCGCTCCGCCGAAGGGGTAGATCCCGCGCCGGATCTCGAACTGGCTGAACCGGGCGTCGCGAGCAGCGACCCGGATGTCCGCGGCCAGCAGCAGCTCGATGCCCAGCGTCATGACCCAGCCCTGGGCCGCCGCGACGATCGGCGTCCGCCAGGTCCCGGTCAACCGCCACGGGTCGCCGCCGCCCTCCGGGTACGGGCTGGTCCCTGTGCGCAGCGAGGGGCCGACGTCGACCATGTCCAGACCGCCGGTGAAGTGCTCGCCGTGCGCGAACAGCACCCCGCAGCGCAGGTCGTCGTCGCGTTCGAGGAGGCCGTAGGCGGCGGACAGCTCGCCGAGCATCGCGAGGGTGAAGGCGTTGCGCTTGGCCGGCCGGTTGAGGCCGATCAGCAGGACGTGACCGTCCCGCTCGACGGTGATCGGCTGTGCTGGCGGACCGGACACTGCGCCTCCCGGATGAGTTTCATCATGAGACGCACTGGACGCTAACAGGCCGGCGCGCTGCTCCCCCTCAGGTCTCGTCATGCAACCTTGCTAGCGTCGCGCGCCGTGAGACGTGCGTCGTTCGATGCCTGGCCGTGCTCGATCGCCCGCGCGGCCGACCTGCTCGGCGACGGCTGGACGCTGCTCGTCCTCCGGGAGGTCTTCTACGGCGAGGCCCGTTTCGACGGGCTCACCCGGTCGCTGGGCATCGCGCGGAACACCCTCGCCGATCGCCTGCGAGGATTGGTCGACGCCGGGCTGCTGGAGAAGCGGCCCTACCGGTCCGACCCGGTCCGCCACGAGTACGTGCTCACGGAGAAGGGCCGGGACTTCTTCGGCGTGCTGGCCGCCATCAACGCCTGGGGCGACAGGTGGATGGCCGACGGCGACGGCCCACCGGTGACCATGCATCACCACCGCTGCGACACCGACGCGCAGGCCCGGGTCGTCTGCTCCGCGTGCGGAGACCTGTTGCACGCCGACGAGGTGACCGCCCGACCCGGTCCCGGCTACCCGGCGCGCCTCCTCGACGACCCCGCCGTCCAGCGGCGCTTCAGGTACTCCCTGCAGCCCTCGGCGCGGGCCGGCGGAGCGAGCGGCGAAGACTCCCACGAGTCGGCCGCAGGACTGCCGGCCACCGAGTGAGAACCCGTCGGACCGGAACCCGACGTGGCCGCGACCGGCCACGGATGTCGGGCCGGCAGCCGGCGTGCCGCCAGTCGGGGCGGCCGTCCGGTCCGCTCGGCCGGTAGCATCTGTCGCGTACGGCCACGAAGTGGACCCCGCTCGTCGTGCGACGACTTCTCGCTCGGTCGTCGCCCAGTCATCGACTGCCGGCTCCCGGTCTTCCACCGTGGGCGTGTGCCGGGCCCCGGGACGCCGATTCGCTCGGTGAGTCGCAGGTTCCGGTCGGGGGCGAGGTTCGTCCCCGGGCCGTCCATCGAGGCGGTCATCGCCCCGTTCGCGGGACTGCGCGACAGCCTGGCTCCAGCGAACGGTGCCGGGCACTGCAGAGGAGGAGCTCGTGGCTCGACCAGGCCAGCGCCGGAGCGGCGCCCGCCGCGCCGCTCCGCGCAACCAGCGGCGCGACCGCGACGAGGACGTCATCGCCGTCCTCGCCCGCACCGTCCGCGAGGTGGAGGCCGCCGTCCAGCGCGGCCGGGTGACGCCGGGCGTGCGCACGAAGTTCCAGGCCGTCGCCTTGCTGGTGCGCGAGGAGCACGCCCGGGTCAAGGCCGACGGCAGCCTCGGCGACACCCGCCGGGCCGAGCAGCTCAAACGCCTCGACGGCGTCGCGACGATCCTCGCGAAGACCGCCGTCCGCGACACCGGTCTGCTGTCCCTGCTCTCGGAGGACGCCGTCGCCACCGACGCGGCCCGGTCGCTCACCCGCGAGATGCTGCGCGCCGTCGGCGTCGAGCCGGCGCCCGAGGAGGCGCCGCCGGTGGAGGCCCCGTTCGCTCCCGCCGTCCCCGAGCGGCGGGTGGTGCCGCAGTCGGTGATCTCCCGGCAGCTGGCCAACCCGTTCCTCGCGCCCGACTTCTCGGCCGCCCCTCAGCGCCCGGCCCGTCCCCGTCGCCTCGGCGGGTGGGAGCTGATCAACCCGCTGCTGAACTCCTTCGAGCGCGCCGGCGCCGGAGCCCCCGCGTCCATGTCACTCCCGGCGCCCGCGTCCCTGCGCGCGCCGGGGAACCTCGAG